>CALAHA010000395.1 GCA_937891565.1 uncultured Ilumatobacter sp.
CACCGCCGCGGCTACCCGGCCACCTCACCATTGCGATGAGGAGCCTACGGGGTCAGCTGAGTTCTTCGTAGATGAAAGAGTTCGCCGCTGGCGTGGCGAGGAGGAACGTCGTCCGTGAGCCATTCTCGTCAGCTTCACCGATGATCAGCTCTTGCTGGGCAAGTGAACCGAACGTGGAGTTGATGGCGTACATGGCCACTGTGTTCTCCGGTGTGCGCTCGACGTCTTCGTTGACAAGCGCCGGGCTGAACCGATTGTCCGTTCCGAATGCATTGAGAATCAACGCAGCGCTGTGGCGGGACTCTTCGGCGGAGGCGTTGGCAGTGGCGAGGCGCTGCTCCGGCTCGGTCAGGATGCCGGTGAGCGACTGATGCGTCGATGCTGCAAGGTTCTCGAGCGTAATGGCGAGGTTGATGACGTCGCGCAGAACGTCGTCGCTCGTACTGATCGTGTCGACAATCGGGACGATTGCACGTTCCATGATCCACGGGTTCGTATCGGTCCACGCAGTGCCGCCGGCAGCGACGGTCAGTTCGGCCATCTTGTCGGCAGTGGCTTGGTGATTCGCTTGCAGACGCTCGATCAGTTCAGCGGTTGATCCTTCGAGGACGCCAAGGCCCTTGGCGATGTCGTACACGGCAAGAGCAGTGAGTTCGAGCGACGACGCTGTGCGGAGCAGAACGACATTGTTGACCGCGTAGTCGGGTGGCGACAGGATCGGGTCAGCGTTGCCGACTCGGCCGGGTGCGGTGCCTCCACCGCGATCGTTACCGCAGGCTGCGACCAGCGCTGCAAGCGAAACCGACAGGCCACCAATCCGTAAAGCCTGGCGACGACCGACGCGGGCATCGAGGTTCGCTGTGGTGAGGGGAGTCGAGTCGGTCATGCTGCACCGCCAGAGAGTTCGAGAGGCGCAGCAGAGTTGCTGAGCATCTCGTCGAGGTTGGAACCGAAACCGGCGAGGCTGGTGAAGACAACCGCCTGACGGGATTCGGTGGTGATGATCGAGGCAGTGAGCTCGATGGCGTCGATGCTCTCGTAGTCGGCGAGCAAGGCGGTGTGGGTGGCCACTGCAATGTTCTCGAGTGTCCGAGCGGCTGCGCCGAACGCCTGGGCATCGCTGACAGCAAAAAGGCTGCGCTGAGCGTTGAAGACATCCTCGTTGCGCTCGTTGGCCGAGATGCCGGTGGCGCCGGAGATGGCTTGTGCATACGCCCCGTGATTTTTCCCAACAACGCTGGCCAACTGAGCAACGTCGCCGTCGAGTTCGCCAGCGGCCTGCTCGTACAGATCGCGAGCTGCGAGTTCAAGACGCAATGCAGCTTCGAGTGCTACACGGTCGGCGTTGGTGGGCTTGTCTGGAGCGGCAGCAGCAGTTGTGCTGGTGGCGAGCGCTACGGCGGTGCCAGCCGCGACGATGCCGCCGAGGCTGAGCAGGGAGCGCCGCGACGAGGCGCGCTCAGTGGTGTGGAGATCCACGAGGGAGGGTCCTTTCGAGTTCATACAGACAACAGCCTGGTAGTTCGGGCGCTGTTGTTCCAATTCGATCGCTGATTCTAGGGCCAATGTGGGCCCGCGAGGGGCGATTGATCAGAAGTCGAGTGCAGACAGATCGGGAATCCATCCGGCGGACCGGGTGAGCGCATCAGCCCAGCTCAGCCGGAGTGCATCACGATCAACGCCGGTGTCGGGGACCGCAGTGTGTGCCGGACTCCACAGGGCATCGATGTCGCCGACGTCGCTCCACACGCCAATTCCGACGCCTGCGAGGAACGCAGCGCCCAGTGTCGTGGCCTCGACGACCGGTGCAACCTCGACCGGCAGGCCCGTGACATTGGCAAGTGCCTGGACGAATGTGGGGTTGCGGCTCATGCCGCCGTCGATGCGCAACGCAGCCAACTCCACGTCGGTGTCAGCAACTGCTGCGTCGACCAGGTCGGCGCCTCGATGCGCAACGCCTTCGAGTACAGCGCGCACCACATGGCTTCGTTCGGTCCCCCGAGTGAGACCAAGCAGAGTGCCGCGAGCGCCGTAGTCCCAACTGGGTGTACCGAGCCCGAGTAGTGCCGGCACGTACATCACGCCACCGGAGTCGTTGCACTGAGCCGCGACGTCGTGGCTTTGCTCGGCTGTATCGATGAGACCCATATCGTCACGGAGCCACTCGACGTTGGTGCCAGCCGACAGCATGATGCCCTCGACACCCCAGGTGAGGGCGCCTCCGAGCGACCAGACCGGCAGTGGATAGGTGCCATGGGCATAACGGTTGGCCGCCTCGGGTGTGCCGCCGTCGGTGCACACGTCGAGCATGCCACCCGTGCCGAAGGTGATCTTGGCTTGGCCGGGCCGAACACATCCCTGGCCAATGAGTGATGCCTGCTGATCGCCGATCAGCGCGGCGATCAGCGGGCTGCCGGGGAGCGCTGTGGCATGTCCGATCACTCCTGCCGAGTCGACCACATCGGGAAGGATCGCTTCGGGAATTGAGAAGGCCTCAAGGATGTCGTTTCGCCATCCGATGCCGTCGATCGAGCGGAGGCCGCTGGTGGTTGCGGAAAAGTTGGTGTGATCAGCGACGTGGACCGCACCTTCGGTCAGCGTCCACGCCAACCAACTGTCGAGGGTGCCAGCGCAGAGGTCGCGGCCCTCAAGGTCAGGTGTGTTGGCCAAGATCCACTGGATTTTCGTTGCGCTCTGGTTGGGAGCCATTGCCCAACCGTGGTCGGCCTTGGCCATGATGCACTCCATCACGGTCCGCAGGTCCTGCCAGCCAAGACCTGGGCCAACCGGCTTTCCCGTGGCCCGATCCCAAACGACGACGCTGGCCCGCTGATTGGTGATGCCGACGGCATCGATCGGCGCATCGACTCGGGCCAAAACGGTGTGCGCAGCATCGAGCGTGAGTCGAGCGATGTCGGCGGCATCGAACTCGACGAGGCCCGGTGAGGGGCTACTCGGTGGGCACAATCGGTACTCGAACGCCACGATCGACAGTGTGTCGTCGACCACCGCGGCTCGAAGGCCGCTCGTGCCGACGTCGATCACCAGAAACTGTGCCATCAGCGGCCCCTCCGTTGCGACGGGACGAAGCCGCGCTGCTGCAGCCGATTACCGAGAATGCCGCCCATCAAGCCAGCAAAGGCGACGAAGGTGAGCGTGAAGAAAATACTCAGCCAATTGATCGTGTTGCCCCGCAGGAGGGCCACAAGGATCAGGACGGCCTGCACGACAAGGAACGTTCCCGACGCCGTGACGATCCCGTGGCTGAATGGGGCCCCCGCTCGCTGGACCCAGGCAGCACAACCGGCGCCAAGCGTGAAGCCGAGCACGAACCCGAAGAACAGCAAAGTGTTCGTGCCGTTGCTGTCTGAATCGAGCAGGGCGGCGAACACGAAGAACGGAACGGCGAACACCAACGTGACGCCGGCACCGGCACGCAGCGCATCGAAGTCCCATCGGCCAGGCAGCACCGCAGTGATTTTGTCCAGTGGATCGGTCACGGCCACGGAACCTCACCGAAGCTGGACACAAATCCAAGCTTGCCAGGGTTCATGATCCCTTGCGGGTCGAACGAGTCCTTGACCCGCTGCAACACGCCGTGTGCCTCGCCAAGCGCCTCGGCCATGAAGCGCTGGCGGTTGAGGCCGACGCCGTGGTGGTGTGAGAGGTTGCCGCCGTTGGCAAGCACGGCGCGAGTGCCGATGTCCCACATCGACATGTACGTGGACTCGATCTCGTCGGCAGGCGGTGTCGCTGCGAAGGTGAAGTACAAGCAGGCGCCGTCGGCGTAGCTATGGGAGAGGTGGCAGGTGGCGGCCCGGGCATGAGGTACCTCAAGCAGAGCCTCGCGGACCCCGTCGAAGATGTCGATCAGCGCAGACCACGGCGCCGCAATCTCCATCGTGTCGACGACGAACCCCTTGCGGGTCAACCCTTGCAATGCGCTGGTGTCGTTGCGGTGCTGCATCCAGGCCTCGACCAACTCGACATCACCCGATCGACCCCCGGCACTCTGACACGCGTCGTCGACGACGCGCATCGTCGCATCGACGAGGTGTTCGTTCCCCTCGTCGAGAACGAGCAGCGTGCAGGTCGTGCCGTCGCCACCGCGACCGCGAGCTGACTCCGGGCCGTCGTACAGGCGCAGCACTGCTGGTGTTGCCCCGGAGCGCATGGTGAGGCGGCACGCCTCGACCCCTGCCTCGAACGTGTCGAACATGTAGGTGGCGCGCCGCTCGGTTGCGGCCAACGGGTGGGCCTTCAACCAGACGTTGGTGATGACTCCAAGCGTGCCTTCGGAACCGACCAAGAGCTCGGTGAGGTCGGGCCCGGCTGCTGCGGCCGGAGCGCCACCGGTGCGGATGACCGTGCCGTCGGGCAAGACAGCTTCGAGGCCCACCACCATTTCTTCGATCTTGCCGTAGCGCG
>CALAHA010000396.1 GCA_937891565.1 uncultured Ilumatobacter sp.
TTCGCTTTGCCATCCGTGAAGGTGGCCGCACTGTTGGTGCCGGCCGCGTCATTAAAATCCTGAAGTAAGTAGTTTCTGACGGCAACGGTCGGCTCGGTTTGGCCGAGTCGACTGTTGTGCTGTCACCACCCGTCGCCCCGGCGACGAACACGAAAGCGAGCCAGACATGGCCAAGAATGATAAGCGGGTCAAAGTGACTCTGGAATGCACTGAGTGCAAAGAGCGCAACTACATCACGATGAAGAGCAAGGTCAATGACCGTGAGCGCCTCGAGATGAACAAGTACTGCTCGCGCGAGCGCAAGCACACTCTCCACAAGGAGACTCGCTGAAGACACAGTGAGAGCGAGTCGGTGGCATTCGTTGCCGACCCGGCCTCACCGGATGCGCTGGTACCCTGGTGTGTCCAACCGAGGGCAGTAGCTCAATTGGCAGAGCACCGGTCTCCAAAACCGACGGTTGTGGGTTCAAGTCCCTCCTGCCCTGCAAGTTTCACCGGGAAACCGATGATGACCAAACAACTCGAACACGAGAGAACGTAGCGACAACGTGTCAATGGATGATCTCAACCGCGAGCAGAAACGACAGCTCCGCAAAATGGGTGCCCTCGATGAGGATGGCAAGGCGACTCGCGCGCCGCGCCAGCAGCAGAAGAAAGATCAGCGTGTTGGCGCCCTCCAGTACCTTCGTGAAGTGCGCGAGGAAATGCGCAAGGTTGCCTGGCCGAAGCGTCCCGAGGTCACTCGCTATTCCATCGTCGTCATCATTACCGTCGTGTTCTACACGGCACTTGTCGGCGGATTCGACTACCTGTTCGGGCAAGTGTCCGAGTGGTTCTACCGACCATCATGAGTGACGAGATGACTGAAGCAAACATTCCGCAGAGCGGCACCGAAGACACCAGTGAGACCGACGCAGCCACGGCGACGTCCAGTTCGACGGATGGACTCGACGCGCTCGACGCCCAGCTTTCTGAGGCGATGGGTGCAGCCAGTAAGAACACTGCTGCACTCGAAGACGCTGTTGATGAACTCGCCGGTGACGCTGAGACCGCCGCAGGTGGCGGCTCCGGTGCTCCCGATGCTGCCCCGACTCCATCGCCTGCGGCAGACGTCCCCGAATCGGTTGGCCTGCTGCCGACTGGTGATACGAACGTACTCGCCGATGCCGAGACCGAATCGTCGGTCGGCGATTCCGTTGCTGCTGATGCCGTGCTGCCGACTGGCGACGCCGATGTGCTCGCCACGGCCAACACTGTGAGCGAAGCCGAAGTCGTCGCATCAGAAGACGCCGCTGACGAATCCGCCGCCGTCGAAGAAGTCGAAGAGGAGCCGTACGACGATCCGCTGCTGCGCCCGGGCCAGTGGTACGTCGTGCACACGCAGTCGGGCTACGAAAAGAAAGTCACGGCGAACCTCAACGCTCGCATTCAGTCCATGAACATGGAAGACAAGATCTACGAGATCGTCATTCCGATGGAAGAAGTCGACGAGTTCAAGAACGGCAAGAAGCAAACCGTCTTGAAGAAGGTCTTTCCGGGCTACTTGCTGGTGCGTTGCCAGATGGACGACGAGTCGTGGTATTGCGTCCGCAACACGCCCGGTATCACCGGCTTCGTTGGCCAGGCCGTCAAGGGCCAGAAGCCCACGCCGCTCTCGCGTCGTGAGGTCAAGACTTTCCTGTCGCCGAAAACCAACGCCCAAGCCGACGCACCGCGCCGCAAGGCCAAGCTCGACTACGAAGAAGGCGAGAGCGTACGTGTGAAGGAAGGCCCGTTTGCCGACTTCACCGGCGAAATCGCCGAAATCAACGCCGACCACCTCAAGCTCAAGGTCCTCGTCAACATCTTCGGTCGCGAGACCCTGGTGGAAATGGACTTCAGCCAAGTTGCGAAGCTGTAGCTCGCTGCGAAGCTGTAGCTCGCTGCGAAGCTGTAGCTCGTCACCAAACTCTGATCAGCGTCGTTCGCTGACTGACACTGAATAGAAACCCCGAGAGAAGAAATCACATGGCCAAGAAAAAAGTCCTCACCGTCGTCAAGATCCAGATCGAAGCTGGCAAGGCGAGCCCCGCCCCGCCCGTCGGTACTGCGCTCGGACCGCACGGCATCGCGATCATGGACTTCGTGAAGGCGTACAACGCCCAGACCGAGGCTCAGGCCGGGACAGTCGTGCCGACCGAGATCACGATCTACGACGACCGTACGTTCACCTTCGTTCTGAAGACGCCGCCCACCTCGACGCTGATCCGCCAGAAGGCCGGCCTCGACAAGGCAGCGAACAACCCAGGTTCAGAAATCGCCGGAAACATCACTGAGGCTCAGGTCGAAGAGATCGCCACGATCAAGATGCCTGACCTCAATGCTCACGACATGGAGGCCGCAAAGCTCCAAGTTCGTGGCACGGCTCGTTCCATGGGGATCACCGTCAGCTGACGCTGCCGGGGCGACTCCCGTCGCCTCGCTCGACTCCGTCGAGCATGATCCTTTCTCCGGCTGACACCGGAATGCCCTCACGGGCATGCGGGGCTCACACAACCCAAGAGTTACGCATGGGGTCAGGCCCCTTTCGCAACTCTGAACTGAATCACCACAAACAGTCTCGACCGGCTCACCTCGACCGGCGGACTTACTACTGAGGGAGACATATATGTCCGGCAAGAAATTTATCGACGCATCGAAGAAGTTCGATCGTGAAACGATGTACACCCCGACCGACGCAGTGCGTCTGGCGAAAGAGACCGCAACGGCGAAGTTCGACGAATCCGTCGACGTGTCGTTCCGTCTCGGAATCGACCCTCGCAAGGCCGAGCAAATGGTGCGCGGCACCGTTGCTCTCCCGCAGGGGACTGGCAAGGACGTCCGAGTCGCCGTGTTCGCGTCCGGCGAAGCAGCTGACGCTGCACGCGCAGCCGGCGCCGACATCGTGGGCGCTGACGACCTGTTCGAACAGATCGAGGGCGGCATGATGGACTTCGATCTTGTCATCGCTGCACCGGAGATGATGCCGCTCGTCGGTCGTCTCGGCCGCACGCTCGGTCCCCGCGGCCTGATGCCGAACCCGAAGACAG
>CALAHA010000397.1 GCA_937891565.1 uncultured Ilumatobacter sp.
GGCCGCTCAAACTCTTCGCAGTCGATGATCTTTGCGCTCGTTGCAAGCGACCTTGTAGATTGCCTCGGGTCAATCGCCCAATGCTGGAGAAACGCCGATGTCACTCGTACCCCCTCGTCTCGCTCAACTTCTCGGAATTGGAGCACTCGCAGTGGTGCTCGCAGGTTCGCTGGTCGCCTGTGGCAACGATGACGGCAACCGAGACTCTCGCGTTATCACCGTGACGCATCCGGCGACGCCCGACCCCACTTACGTCGACCTCGGCGACCCCGGTGCTTCGGTGGGCGATCAGCGGATCTGGAACTTCGCAGGCGAAGACGAAGACGGCAATGCGGTGGACACGAACTGGGTGATGACCACCACCGCGGTCGATTACCCCGACACGAACGTCGAGACCCGCAACACTCTGGGGGTGCTGACCTGGGGCGACCTCAGCGACTCGCTGCTCCTTGAGGGTGTCGGTCATTACCCAGGTGAGGGGGCTGTGCTCGTGCCCGCCTCCACCCTGGCCCGCGCGATCATCGGTGGAACAGGGCAGTTTGCTGGAGCAACCGGTTGGGTCGATTCGACTCATCTTGAAGACGGCACGTGGACTCACGTCTTCCACGTCGAATCCTGACCTCCAACCTGAGCGTATTGCTGTCCGCGAATATCGAATGAGTGCGAACCTCGACGGTTAGCGCCACCAGCGCACTCATGGCAGCGGCACTCGGCTTCGCTCGCCAAGACCCTGACGGAGCCTGAGTCGATTACAGTTCACACAGCATGAGTAAGCGATCGCTGGAGCGGCGGCTCACGAAAACAGGGACACGTCTGAAGGGTTTGCGCGGCGAACTCGCAGTTGTCGAAGAGCAGTTGCTGTACCTCGGCGAAGATGCTGACGACCAGGCAATTCGGGCCATGGTGGCCGAGACGGCATCGTCGTCGTTCGATGCTCGATCGGCCCAGGGCAACTTCGAGAACATGTCGAAGCATCGTCTCCGCATGATCGCCGAGATTGCCGAACTGGAACAGAAGCAAGACGAGCTTCTCGACGAGATGCTCGGCGCCAGCTAGCCGAGCGCCCCGGGACGGCGTCTCGTTCGTTGCAACCAAGGGCCACTGGTCCATACTGAAGCCATGCCCTTGCGCGTCGTGATTGCCGAAGACGAAGCCATCATTCGGATGGACCTTCGTGAAACCCTCCAAGAAGAGGGTTATGACGTCGTTGGCGAAACTGGGCGCGGCGATCAGGCGGTCGAACTCGTCCGCGACCTGCAGCCCGACTTGGCAATCCTCGACATCAAGATGCCTGGCATGACCGGCCTCGAGGCGGCCGCGATTATCAATGCTGAAAAGATTTGCGGCGTGCTGATGCTGACCGCATTTAGTCAGCGTGAAGTCGTCGAGCAGGCTCGCGACGCCGGTGCCCTTGCGTTCCTTGTGAAGCCGTTCCAGCGGAGTGATCTCGTTCCGGCGATCGAAGTTGCGATGGGCCGCTTCCGCGAGCTGCGCGATTTGACCGGTGAAATCAGTGCACTTGGCGAACAGCTCGAATCACGCAAGTTCATCGAGCGGGCCAAGGGCGTGTTGATTGATGAGCTCGGCATGACCGAGAACGATGCGTTCCAGTTCATCCAGAAGACGGCGATGAGCGAGCGATCCCGGATGCGTGACGTCGCCGACCAGATCCTCGACGGCTCGCTCCGCCCGGACGCCGGCTGATGGGGACGACGCTCCTCGTCGACGGCAACTCGCTCACCTATCGAGCATTCTTCGCCTTGCCGACTGACATGGCCACCGCCAGCGGCCAGGTCACGAACGCTGTCTTCGGGTTCACCTCGATGCTGGCGTATGTCCTGAAGGACCAAAAGCCCGACGGCATCCTCGTTGCGTTCGACCGGCCCGAGCCGACATTCCGGCACAAGGCCGAACCCGAATACAAGGCCCAGCGCGACGCTGCGCCTGACATTCTTCGCCAACAGATGGGCCTCGTCCGCGAGGTGCTCGATGCACTTGGGATCACCTCGATCGACCAGGTCGGTTGGGAGGCTGACGACTTGATCGCCACGGCGACTCGCAAGCTCACCGACCTTGGCGAAGACGTCATCATTGTCACCGGTGACCGTGACAGCTATCAGTTGGTCAGTGACCCCCACGTTCGTGTCCTGTACAACAAGCGTGGCGTCAGTGACTACGCCCTGTACGACGAGGCTGGCATCGAAGAGAAAACCGGCGTCACGCCTGCGATGTATGTACAGTACGCAGCACTTCGTGGAGACACCTCTGACAACCTGCCCGGCGTTCCCGGTGTCGGCGAGAAGACCGCCGCCAAGCTGATCAACAAGTACGGCGGCCTGGATGGCATCTTTGCCAACGTCGATGAACAGACGCCGAAGCTGAAGTCGAACCTCATCGAGAACGAAGCGCGCGCCCGCAAAAACTTCGACCTCATGATGCTGCACTTCGACGCGCCGCTGACCGTCGAGATTGACGGCGTCGAGGTCGATGTCAACTTCACCGATCGGTCGGCACCGACCGGGCTCGGCTCGTCCCCCGACCCCGATGAAATGAAGCGGCTGTTCGAGTTCCTCGAATTCCGTGCCCTCGGCGGCCGAATTACCGAAGCGCTTGCCTCCCTTGGTGGCAACGTCGATCTTGGCCCAGGCGAAGAACGCCAAGAGATCGTTGCTGAAGTCACCGTTCTTGAATCGCCCGCGGATGCTGCTGCGCTGATCGCTGTTGCCGAGCACCTCGACCTGTCGGCTGCGTGGACTGGCGAACCTGGCCGCTCGTTCTTGACAGGCATCGCAGTGGTCTCAGATGCTTCGTCGTCCGAAGTCGCATGGGTGCCCGCAGACCTGCTCGGCGACGCGGCCGTCGGCGCAGCATTGGCAGCCCACACCAGCGTGCGCGGTCACAACGTCAAAGAGATGATGCGCTCGCTGCTCCAGCTCGACATCGAAGTGCGCGGCCTCACGCTCGACACCGCAATAGCGGCGTACCTCATCGACCCGGCCGAAGCCCGCTATGCGCTACCTGACCTCATCGAGAAGTACACGAAGTTTGCCCGTCCGTCCGATGCAGCCAAGTCTGGGCAACTCGATCTTGACGGAAGCTCCATGAGTGACGCCGAAGTGGCCGGGCGAAACGCGCTGGCGGTACACCACCTCGCGGTGCCGATCCAGGAGAGCCTCGAAGCGCAGGGTATGGCTGAGCTGTACGACACGATGGAGAACCCGCTCGTGTTGGTGCTTGCCAAGATGGAGCACTTCGGTGTCGGCGTCGACATCGAAGAACTCCGTTCTCTCAACGATCGACTCAAGGCCGAGGTTGCCGAACTGGCTGCAGAACTCAGGGCAGTCGCGGGCAAGGAAGACCTCAACCTGAACTCGCCGAAACAGTTGCGTGAGCTGCTGTATGACGAGAAGGGCTTGACCCCGATGAAGAAGACCAAGACGGGCGCATCGACCGACGCATCAACGCTTGAGAAGCTGATGCCCGAGTGGCCTGAATTTCTCGGCCCGTTAATGCGGCATCGCGAAGTTGACAAGCTGCGCGGCACCTATGGCGAAGGCCTGCTCCACGAAGTCGGCGAGGACAACCGCATCCATGCCACGTTTAACCAAACCGTCGCTCGGACCGGTCGGCTCTCGTCTGACCGGCCGAACCTGCACAACATTCCGGTCCGCAGCGAACAGGGTCGTCAGTTCCGCAAGATCTTCGTTCCATCGCCCGGCACCGAACTCCTCGTTGCCGACTACAACCAGATCGAGCTGCGCTGTATTGCCCACCTTGCATCCGACCCGGGTCTGATCGAAGCGTTCACCACCGGGCAAGACATTCACAACGCCACGGCGTCTCGCGTGTTCGGTGTGGCCCCGGAAGACGTCAAGCTCGATCAGCGCTCCAAGGCCAAGATGGTGTCGTACGGCCTCGCTTACGGCATGGAGGCTTACGGGCTTGCCCAGCGACTGAACATCCCGGTCGACGAGGCCGCAACGATTCTCGAGGCCTACTTCGAAGCGTTCCCGAACGTGAAGGCCTACATGGACTCCACGGTCGAAGAAGCTCGCGGGCGGGGATACACCGAAACGCTGTTCGGTCGTCGTCGTCCAATTCCCGAGCTGATGAACGCGAACTTCCGAGTACGCCAGGCGGGGGAGCGGCAGGCAATGAACGCCGGGATCCAGGGCCTAGCGGCTGACATCTTCAAGGTCGCGCTTGTCCGCATCGACGAAGAGTTGGTCTCCAAGGGCCACAAGAGCGTCCTCATCTTGCAGGTGCACGACGAAGTGCTCGTCGAAGTACCGCCGGACGAAAAGGACACGGTTGGCCCCCTACTCATCAACATCATGCGCGATGCCGCCGAGCTCGATGTCCCGCTCGAAGTCAACGTGAGTTGGGGAGACACATGGGCCGCAGCAAAGGGATAGTTGCGTTTGGGGTCAGGCCCCTTTCGCAACTCTTTCGCAATTCTGTCGCATTTCTGTCGCATGACTGACTGCTGCGATGACTGACCATTGGTTCGAGCCGCTGGCCGACTACATGGGCAAGGCCTACGACCGATATGCCCACACCAAGGGCACGGTCCAAGAGGTCGATCATGTCGTCGCCACGCTCGGGCTCACTGCTGGCGATCGGGTACTTGACGTCGGGTGCGGCACTGGTCGTCATTCGCTTGAGTTCGCCAGGCGCGGGATCGTTGCTCACGGTGTTGACATCAGCCAGCGATTCATCGATATTGCGGTCGGAGCTGCGGGCGCCGAGTCCTTGGAAGCCGCAACGTTTGCACGAGGGGATGCCCGCGAGTTGGGGTTCCTCGATGAATTCGACGCTGTGGTCTGTCTCTGCCAGGGGGCGTTTGGGATGATGACTGCTGACGGCGATGATGCGTTAGTGGTCGCAGGGATGGCAGCAGCGCTGCGACCTGGCGGGCGGCTTGCCCTCAGTGCCTTCAATGCTTACTTCGCCGTGAAATATCACGCCGACGCCGAGTTCGATGCTGACACGGGCGTCAGCCACGAGCGAACGGAGATTCGCAGCGAATCCGGTGAGCTCAAGACCGTCGATCTGTGGACTGGCTGCTACACACCGCGAGAGCTGCGGTTATTGCTCGGGGCGCAGGGGTTCGCGGTCGATGCGATCTGCAGTGTTGAGCCCGGCCAGTACGGGTCTCATTCGGCCACCACCGAGTCGCCCGAGTTCCTCGTTATCGCCTCTCGCTGAGCGCCGGACCAGCGTGTGCTGGCGAGGCCTGAGCCCGATACGCTTGACCGCTGCGATGCCGCCGATGAAGTGGCGTTGTAATCCCATCCATTCATCTCAAGATCCGTATCCGAAACGAGTATCCCTTGTCCGACGACACCATTACGCCCGTCTCTGAAGAGACCGCCATCGAAGAGAACCCGGAAGCCACAGCCGCTCCGGCCGCCGATAGCCCATTCGGCACCTTCGATGACGAGGGCAACTACACCCCTCGCGAAATCACCTCCGACGACCTCGGTATGTCCTTCGCTGACGCGATCGACGGCACCATGGTCGAGATCAAAGACGGGATGATGGTCCACGGAATCGTCGTCAAGATCGACAAGGACGAAGTCCTGCTCGACATCGGCTACAAGAGCGAAGGCGTGATCCCGAGTCGCGAGCTCAGCATCCGTAACGACGTCGACCCGAGCGAAGTGGTTTCGATGGGCGAAACTGTCGAAGCACTCGTGCTCACGATGGAAGACAAGGAAGGTCGCCTCCTCCTCTCGAAGAAGCGTGCGCAGTACGAGCGCGC
>CALAHA010000398.1 GCA_937891565.1 uncultured Ilumatobacter sp.
TGACCGATGGCTGCGTCTGCTGCAGCCTGATCGACGGCTTCGGCGCCGCGTTCGACCAGCTCCGCGCCCGCGACGTCCCGCCCGACCATGTGGTCGTCGAACTGAGCGGCGTCGCTGACCCCGACCGCATGACGCCATGGGGCAACTCGGCCGGATTCATCCTCGACGGTGTGGTCGTCGTGGTCGCAGCCGACCAACTCGGCGCCGAACATCTTGCAGGCCCAGCCCGAGACGCGATCGACAGCCAGATCAGCAAAGCTGATCTCCTCATGCTGTCCAAGACCGACATCGTCGAGCCGCACGTCGCCGACACGGCGCGCCGCCGCCTCGCCGAGCTTGCCCCCGACACGCCCGTCTTCGAGCCCGCCGGTAACGCTGTTGCTGCTGGCCGCTTTCTGTCACTCGGTGGCCGCCGCCCCGAAGGCCCGGCAGCAACTGCGACCCCCTCATTGTTCGACGCACACGAAGTGCACACGGTGCCGTTCCCCGAGATGGCCGATGCGGCCGCGGTCGAAGCCGCTGTGCGAGCAGCGCTCGGGCAGTACGAGCGAGTCGTGCGCGCCAAAGGAATTGCGGCCAGCGCCGATGGCGAACTCCACCTCGTGCAGGTGGTCGGCAGCCGCATCGAAATCGACCCGCTGCCGATGTCGGAGTTCGCGGCCCCGACCGCGCTCACGATCATCACCCTCCACTAGCGCGCTGGCTGCCCCGTCGGCCCGCTCTCCGCTGGCTCGGTTGTTGTTTCGTAGTATCAGGGCATGAACATGCTCCTGGTCGACAGTGGTGAAGACGACAGCTGGATCGTCGAACTCACCCGCCACCTGCCCGATTTCGACGTCCGCAGGTCGGGCGACAATGTCGATCCTGGCGCCGTCACCCATGTCGCCATGTGGCGCCTTCCGGCCGAGCAGCTCGCCGCGATGGCGAACCTCGAAGCGATCTGCACGATGGGTGCCGGCTTCGACCACCTCGACCTCGATGCGCTCCCTGATGTTCCGATCGTCCGGCTCGTCGATCCGGCAATGGCGAACGACATAGCGCTCTACGTGTTGAGTTGGGTGATCCATTTCCAGCGTGACTTCGACCGGTTCATCACCAATCAACCGGCGGCAACGTGGCGCGGCGACGTCGCACCGGTGTTTCAGCGTGACTACACGGTCGGGGTGTTCGGCGCTGGTGCGATTGGCCAGGTCGTGCTCGACACGTGTGCCCACCACGGGTTTGCGACCCTCGGCTGGTCGCGTTCGAAGCACGACCGGCCGATCGACCAGTTCTTTACCGACTGCGACATTGTCGTCGACCTGGTTCCGCTCTCTGCAGCTACCCGTGGCGTGATCGGTGCTGCCGAACTGACGGCTCTGGGCGACGGCGTTTTGATCAACGTCGGCCGCGGCGCGACCGTCGACACAGCGGCGCTCCTCGACGCGCTCGATGGCCAACTACGCGCCGCAGTTTTGGACGTGTTCGATGTTGAACCGTTGCCCGCCGACTCGCTGCTGTGGAGCCACGACAAGGTGACCGTGACGCCCCATATTGCCGGGCGTTCTGACCCGGTGACCGCCGCGCCAATCATCGCGGCGAGCATCGCAGAACTGCGCAGCGGATCATTTCCCGCCGCCACCATTTTGCGCTGATCGCGGACGAGGAGAGCGCTACTCGTTGACGGTGAAACTGGAACGTTGCCCGCGTGACAGGTGGTCGTCGATGTCGCAGATCAGTTGGTAGACGCCAGGCTCTTCGAAGCTCACGACGACCTCACCCGAGCCGCCAGGCGCGACCCGCTCGATCCGGTCGATCAGCCGACCGTTGGCATCGAGCAACTGCATCTCATGGTCCAGTGTCCCGTTGTTGGTCAACGTGAGACGGACAGTCGTTCCGGACACAATCTCCGTCGTTGGGTCGGCGCCGAACTGGTACTCCGTTGCGGTGAAGTCGACCGTTTGGCTGATCGTGGCCGGTTCGTCTGCCGACCCGCACGCCGCCAGGCCGAACGATGCCAAGCCGACTGATGCCAACGCCGTCAACCGAAGCATGGAGGCCCGACGGGGATTCGTTACAGACAGTGAACGAAGGCGCATAAAAATGACCGTAGGTCCGATCGAAGCGAACCTCAAATTCGCCTGCGGTTTAAACAATTGTCGTCAGTCGCTTCTGCAAACACCGCACCGCAGCATTACCGGAGGGCGATGTTGAAACAGCGGTCGCCCAGCGCACCGAGCGCGTAGGCGGCATAGTCGACGCCGTCGGCGGCGTAGAGCGTCCGACATTGCTCGCTCCATGCAAGCGCTTCAGGCGACGACATTCGATGCACGACCTGCATGACGCCGCCCTCGTAGACGCGGTACTCGGCCCACGTGCCGGGGAAGTCTTTGGTGCAGCCGATCTCGATCGTCGGGACACCCGAAGCAGTCATCGTGCGAACCCGGTGGCGATGTGTGTGGCCTGCCGTGTAAGCAATGAGCTGGGGGCAGCGAGCAGCGACCCCATCGAGCAGGTCGCTCCCGTCGGGATGCAGACCGAAGTACGTATCGCTGCGCCGGCCGCTGGCCTCGCCGACCCACTGTTGGTGGTGGCCCATCGCAATCACTGGCGATGGCGAGTTGCTGCAATGGTCGGCGAGCCACTCCATCTGGGTGGCCGTGACCTGCCCGGTGGTCTCACCCGGTATTGCCGTGTCGAGCAGCGCGACGTTCACCCCTGGGAGCTGGATCCACTGGTCGCCGGAATAGCTGGCTTGGTGCTGGTAGCTGTCGTGGTTGCCGCGAACAACGTGCAAGCGATCGCCGAACGGATCGCGGTAACACGCTTCGAACGCTGCCCACTCTTGAGGACGCCCGTCGACGGACAAATCGCCCTTCACGATGAGCGCCGCGACGCCGAGCGCGTTGATCTCGGCCGCAGCAGCCTGGTTCATCACCTCGGGGTACGGCTCTGCACCCTCGGCGACACGCTGCACCGGGCCGGTCGAATGCTCGCCGAGTCGGCCTGCTTCGACCTCGCCGAAGTGCACGTCGTTGACCGTGGCGAACCGACAGAGCAGCGAACCGGCCGGCCGGGCCAGCGTTCGGACCTGCACGCCATCAAGATCGTGTTCGGTGTCTGGGGCCAGATCCGTATACCTGCGTACTTTCGCACCGTCGTGAATGACGACCAGGTCGTCGGCAACCGTCGTGATCTCCATGTTGTTCAACGTGTCCTCACGTACGCACGACGATGGAACCAACAACCTTGTCGTGCCAGGTCTGCTGCTTGTCGTCCCACAGCATCCAGAGGTAGCCGAGGTAAAAGATCTGCCCTGAGATCGCCCCGGCGAAGAGCACTCGACCGAGGGCCCTACCGAAGCCGAGCGGCTCGCCTGTCATCTCGCCGACAACCTTCATACCGACGATTTTCCGGCCCCAAGTCTGTCCGGTCTTGCCAAGCGCTCGGACGTACAGCACGAAGACGAACAAGAGCGCCACCAAGATCAACCCGACTGCACCGGCGATGGCCCCGCCCCTCGAACTGTCACTGGGGCAAACGATCTCGTCATTGAACGTGACGCAATCACGCAGCGATGAGAAGATCAGCGCGACGCCGGGAATCACCAGGGCAGTCACGAGCAGGCCGTAGAGGAGAGAGTCGAGCAGCCACGCACCAAGACGCGCGCCGAACTCGGCACGAGCCCCGCCAAGGTTCGGCATTGGCGAATACGCCTGGTAACCGGGTGGAGGCGCACCCTGATATGGCGGCGGTGGGTTCGATCCGAGTGGAGGGTCGAAGGGCGACGTCATCTCCGTAGTGTCGCAGATACACGTGACACTCGCCGCGACAGCGATGCCGGATCAGCGCCAGGGGCGCGAGCGGCGAATCGGGGTGGGCTGTGCCCAGCTCCGACTGCTGAAACGCCACGAGGTGTTGCGCGGCTCGCTGACCGGGCCCAGGGTTGCAGCCTTCGGCCACAACACTTCAGTGGCCGCGACGATTGCTGCAGCTTCTTCGTCGGTCGGGGCCGGCGACATCGTGATGTTCACGTGCGTGATCTTATTGAGCCGATTTGCTGTCGGGCGCATTGTCGGTCGATGGGTCGTCGTGGACCGACCAGGATTCTCTGGTCGGGCGAGTGACGATGCTGCCAGCGAATTGGTCGTGGAACGATCGGCGTTGCGAGTTGGTGAAGGCCAAGATGAAGCCGAGGAGCAAGACCGGCGAGATCAGCGCTCGGATCAGGAATCGACTTGCAGCGCGACTGCGATCTAGCAGGTTGCCGCTTGTTACGTCGACGACCTTGGTGTTGGTGACGCGGTTGCCAATCCACTGGCCCGACGCCGACACGGCCGAGCTGTACCACCATGCGGCGAGCAGTAGCCCAACCATGGCGATGAGAATGCCGCTGAATCGGAGCGCCCCTGAGCCGAGCGCCAAGACTGCGAAACCCGGAGCGAGGGCTGCGATGGTCACGACGGAATCGATGAGGAACCCGGCGAACCGGGTACCGATCGATGCGAACTCCGGATTGAAGTTGATGGCGCCGGACGATTCGATCGCAACGGGGCCAAGGCCTTTCGGACGTTCGGCATCGCTCGGATCGGTCAGTTTGGCGCCAATGCCTGGAATGTCAGCGCCGCTGCCTTCGCCAATTTGGCGGAGCAGGTCATCGAGGTCGGTGGCAGGTCGTGCAGCGGCCGGTGGTGGTGGTGCCGGTGGTGCCGGTGGTGGTGACCCCGGCTTTCTCGGCGGTTCCGTATTGCTCACGGCGCTCGTTGCCCGTCGATCAGAGGGGAACGTTGCCGTGCTTGCGCTTTGGCAGCTCCTCACGCTTGGTGGACAGCATCCGCAACCCAGCAACCAGCTTGCGCCGTGTGTCGGCGGGGTCGATCACGTCGTCGATGTAGCCGCGCTCAGCAGCGGCGTACGGGTTGGCGTATTTGTCGGTGTATTGCGCAACGAGCTCGGCGCGCCGCTCGACCGGGTTGGCGGCTTGTTGCAATTCGCGGCGGTAGACGATTTCGACTGCGCCCTGGGGCCCCATGACGGCGAGCTCGGCGGTGGGCCACGCGAATGCGAGGTCGGAACCAATCGACTTTGAGTCCATCACGACGTAGGCGCCGCCGTAGGCCTTGCGGGTGATGATTGAGATGCGCGGGACGGTGGCCTCGCAGTAGGCGTAGAGCAGTTTGGCGCCGTGGCGGATGATGCCGCCGTACTCCTGGTCGACGCCGGGCAGGAAGCCGGGGACGTCGACGAACGTGATGAGTGGAATGTTGAACGCGTCGCATGTGCGCACAAACCGAGCAGCCTTTTCGGCCGACTCGATGTCAAGGACGCCGGCGAGCACCTTTGGTTGGTTGCCAACGATTCCGACAGGCTTGCCGTCAATTCGCGAGAAGCCGCAGATGATCGATTTCGCGAAGTGCGGGAAGTACTCGAAGAATTCGCCGTCGTCGACGCAGGTACGTACGACCTCGGTCATGTCGTACGGCAGGTTCGGTGAGGCGGGAAGAATGTCGCGCAGCTCGGGGCAGTGACGATCTGGGTCGTCGGTCGGCTCATCTGCCGGCGGCTCTTCAAGATTGTTGGCCGGGAGGAACGAGAGCAGGAAGCGCACGTCGTCGAGGCAGGCCTTCTCGTCGTCCGCGACGAACGTGGCCACGCCCGACTTCGAAGCGTGGCTCATTGCGCCACCGAGTTCTTCGAGCGTGACGTCTTCGCCGGTCACCGTCTTGACGACGTCAGGGCCGGTGATGAACATGTGGCTGGTCTCGCGGACCATGAAGATGAAGTC
>CALAHA010000399.1 GCA_937891565.1 uncultured Ilumatobacter sp.
GGGCTGGATTGCCAAGGCAACACGCAAGGAAGTCGGTGATCTCACCTGCGTGATCCTCGACCGGCCGCGCCACGCCGAGCTGATCGCCGAGGTCCGCGCCAGCGGCTGCCGTATTCGCCTCATCACCGACGGCGACGTCTACGGCGCAGTGGCGACCTGCTGGCCAGAAGCCGGCGTCGACGTCTTGATGGGTATCGGCGGCACGCCCGAGGCCGTCATCTCCGCTGCTGCCATGAAGGCGATGAACGGTGAGATCCAGTGCCAGTTCTCGCCGCAAAGCGACGCCGAGATGACCGCCATGACCGACGCCGGATTCGACCTCGGTCGCATTCTCATGCAAGACGATCTGATCACCAGCGACAACTGCTTCTTTGCAGCGACCGGCCTCACCGATGGGGCGCTGCTTCGGGGTGTGCGCTTCGACAAACAGGGCGCACGCACCCAGAGCCTCGTGATGCGTTCGCGCAGCGGAACCGTCCGCATGATCGACGCCCACCACCGTGTCTCAAAGCTTCGCGAGTTCGCCGCCATCGATTACTAATCCACCACGGGGCTCCTGACCCACAGCAACCGTTCGCCGTCTGCGTTGGTCTCCGCCCGATGAGCGGGCTCGTTGGCAGCGGGCAAACACTGCGCTCGGTCAGTTGTCGAGCAGGCTCCGACGGAGCCATTGGAACACGCGCCAGCCGGTGAGCCCGCCCGCCATCGTGTCAGCAGCAATTGCGGCGGCCGCGTCGCTGATTGCCTTGCCGTTCGGCGCCTTGACGTGCACCTCGGCGACGCGTTCAGCCATCACGAACCAGCCGACCGCCTCTTCAACAGTGCGCCCAACGGTGAGTAACCCGTGATTGCGGAGGATGCAAAGCTTTGCTTCACCCAGCGATGCCGCGATCCGCTTGCCCCCGTCGGTGGAGAGAACCTCGACTTCTTCGTCGTCGAACAGCGCTTGATCGAAAACGAACGCAGTCGATTCCTGGCTCAACGAACGAAACGGTTCGACGTTCGCCGACCACGGCGTACCGAACTGCGTGTGCGTGTGACATGCACTGACCACATCGGGGCGCGCTTCGAGCAGCGGTGCGTGAATGTTGTAGCCCGCCGTGTTGACGGCGCCGGTCGGGTTGCCCTCGGCATCGACAACATCACCACCGGGTCCAACGAGGACCAGCCGTTCCGGCGTGGCCGCACTGAACGCGATGCCCCAGTCGAGCAGCCAGAAGTGATCGGTCAGAATCGGATCGCGCGCTGAGACGTGACCGTCGCCGAGTTGCCCCCAGCGTTGTGCACCAAAAATGCGATATCCGAGGGCACACATCTTTTTGCGGTGGGCACGCTCAGCCTCGGGTGAACGCACGGTGTCGTACGCATCGACGCCAGGGAAATCCGGATACGCATCAGCCATGCAATAAGCGTATGTCCTCTACGCTCGGCTCATGGATCCGGATCTGCTTGGAACGGTTGCGGCGGTACACCGCAGCAACGAACATACGTTCTCGAAGGTTACCTGCGAATCGATCGAGTTGGTAGCCGGGTTGGGCGTCAACGGCGACGCCCACCAAGGTGCGAAGGTCAAGCACCGCTCGCGCGTGGCGGCGAACCCCGACCAGCCGAACCTCCGTCAGGTCCACCTCGTCATGAGCGAGCTGCTCGACGAAGTCAACGACGCTGGCCACAAAGTCGTTGCGGGCCAATTCGGTGAGAACATCACGACGACCGGGATTGACCTGATCAACCTCCCCGCCGGTTCAATGCTCCGCATCGGCGACACGACTCTCGTCGCGCTGACCGGCCTCCGCAACCCGTGTCCGCAAATCAAGTCCGTCGGCGACGGCGTGATGAAAATGATGTTCATCGACGATCAAGACAACCCTGAAGGGCCCAAGATCGGACGTACTGGCGTCATGGGCGTCGTCATTGCAGGCGGCGTCGTTGCAGCAGGCGATGAGATCAAGATCCGTTTCCCTGCGGGCCCGCTGACTCGCATGGCCAAGGTCTGACAGAGGCTACGTTGGGCGAGTGCCCAAAATCGTGGATCATGTCGAGCGTCGCGGACAGCTCCTCGATGCGGCGGGTCGAGTACTGCTGGAGCACGGCCTCGACGGGCTGACCACCCGCCGGGTCACCGAAGCTGCGGGGGAAGCCAAGGGCGCACTGTCGCACTACTTCGACAACAAGGATGACCTCGTCCGCCAGCTCCTGGAGCGGTTTTACGAACGAATCCGCATGCGATTAGACGCGCGCCTCGCCGGCCTCTCGGGGCTGAATGCACTCAGCGAGCTCATGCTCGAACTCCTCCCGCTCGACGACGCAAGGCTGGGCGAAGCCCAAGCTGAGTTGTCGTTTGTGGCTGCATCGGTTGGATCACCCAAGCTTGCAGTCTGGTACCACGACCAACGTCGCCAGCTCACGAAGGTCTTGATGCGCTACACGAAGCAGGCGCAGAGTGCCGGGGAAATCGAGGCCAGCCGTTCAGCCAAGGTGATCGCCGACGAGTTCCTCACGCTGATGGACGGATTGAGCATGCAGGCCGTTCTCAACCCGTCGCCGACACATCGCCGAATCCAACGGCAACAGCTCAAGTCCTTTCTCGACAGCCTGCACTGACCTGATATTTTGGGCGGGTGCCCAGCAAACTGGATCCGACCACCACCGACGAGCTGCAGACACCGTGCCTCGTCGTCGAGTCATCGATCTTCGAAGCCAACTGCGCCGCGATGGATGCCGTCCTGCCCGGCAACAAGCTCCGCCCTCACGTCAAAGCGTTCAAGTCGACCGCAATGGCACGCCGTCTCGCAAATGGCGGGCACACCGGTTTCTGCGCCGCCACTCCGCTCGAAATCGAGGGCATGGCCAGAGCAGGCCTCGGCGATGATCTCCTCCTCGCCAACGAGTCGCTCGACGTCGCCCGCCTCGGCGCGTTGACCGACGATGCCAACATCACCATTGCAGTCGACTCGGACGCCACCCTCGACGCGGCCATCGCCGGAGGTATCCGAAGCGTGCTCATCGACGTCGAAATCGGCCTTCCCCGCTGCGGCTGCTCGGTCGACGATGCACCGCGGCTCGCCGACAAGGCACGCCGAGCTGGCCTCGATGTCCGCGGTGTGATGGGCTACGAGGGCCATCTGATGATGGTCCACGACCGCAGCGAACGTGTCGACAAGGTCGGAGCAGCAACGTCGCTCCTGCTCGAAGCAGCCGACCGCGTCGGAGGTCAGATCGTGTCCGGTGGTGGCACCGGCACGTTCGATTCCAACACGTGGTGCACTGAAATTCAGGCCGGTAGCTATTGCCTGATGGACACCCAGTACCTCGAACTCGACCTCCCCTTCGAATGCGCCCTAAGCGTGCTCGCCACCGTGATCTCCGTGAGCCCAAAGGGCTGGATCGTCGTCGACTGCGGCCTCAAATCACTTGGCATGGACCACGGCAACCCTTCGTGGTCTGGCGGCAAGGTGCTCTTTTGCTCGGACGAGCACACGACGCTGTCACCCACCGATCTGGCCGACTGGAAGGTCGGCGACCGCACGAGATTGCTCCCCGCACACGTCGATCCAACCGTTGCGAAGCACCAGCAGATGTGGGTCGTCGATGGAGACACCATCACCGACAAGTGGGACATCGACCTCCGCTTCTGGTGAACCCTTCGCCTCACCTCGAGCGGGTGAGGTGGCGGAGGAGACCTGTATCGAGATGCTCCTCGACGGCGTCGGCGAGTTGAACGAACGTGTCGTCGAGCACCGGGCTGATGCGGATGCCCAGCAATCGTTCGACAAATGCGGGGTCTTCAAACAGGCCGTGGACCGTGGTCGCAACGACATTGTCGCGGCGCCAGCCGACCGGGCCGAGTTCGCTTCGTGCGATCACCAGATCGTCGCCTCCAGCCAACTGGCCGTACCGAATCTCGTAACCGTCGTGCTGTTCGCCTTGCCAGTCGATGCTCGATCGGACGGTCAGTTTGTCATCAGCCATAGTCGTCCGTATGGGCAGTAGCCCGAGCATTTCAGTCGACCCGCGGGCGAAACCTTCAGCACCATTTGCATCATCGAGTGACATTCCCAGCATCATCGCCCCACCACACACACCAATCACCGGTTTCCCCGCTGCAGCAGCACGCGCGACAGCAATATCAAGGCCGCGCTCACGCATCCATGCAACATCAGCAACGACGTGTTTGGAGCCCGGCAGAACCACGATGTCGGCCCGCTCAAACGATGCCGCGTCCGTCGCCCAGCGAACGCTGGCGGCATGGCTCAGCATGTGGAACTCATCGAGGTTCGATCCGAACGGCAGCCTTGGAATCGCCACCGATGGTGCACCCGCCGGTGCATCGCCGTGCTCGACCGCTCCTTCTTCGCGCGGGAGCCGATGGCGCAACATTGGCAGGACCCCTGCTGCGGCCATGCCCGTCATTTCGGTCAACCGCGCCGGGCCTGGCGCAAGCAGCGTCGGGTCGCCTCGGAACTTGTTCAGGACGAATCCGCCAAGCCGCTCACGCGTTGCCTCAGGAACGAGGGCCCAGGTGCCGTAGAGGTGCGCAAACGATCCGCCACGATCGATGTCACTGACCAGCAGCGCTGCTGCATCGGCGTGTTCGATCATCCGGTTGTTGACCTGATCGACCAGGTTGATCTCGGCCGGGCTGCCAGCCCCCTCGATCACCACAAGGTCAAACTCGGCGGCAAGTTCGTTCAGCCCTTCGGCCATTGGTGTCCACAGCGCATCGTGACGGTCCTGCCAGGGCGTTGCCGTCAACTCACGATCGACGACGCCGCGCACGACAACCTGACTTTGCGTGTCGGCCTCCGGTTTGAGCAGCACCGGGTTCATGCGGACGTCGGGCTCAAGGCCGGCGGCTTTGGCCTGCAACCACTGCGCGACCCCGATCTCGCCGTGGCCGTGCGGCGTCGCCACGACACGGGCGTTGTTCGACATGTTCTGCGCCTTGAACGGAGCAACACGAACGCCTTCACGTCGGAACCAGGCACACAACGCTGTGACCAGTAACGACTTGCCCGCATCGGAAGTGCAGCCGAGCACCATCAGCGGACGAAGGGCAGTCATGGCGCTGGGAAACCACGACGCGGCACAACAACAACCTGCCGATTGCCTAACTCATCAATGTCGACGTCGACTGTGACACACACGTTGTAGATTTCGCCAAGACGGTCGGCCGTGAGCACATCGGCGGCGTCGCCGACTGCGACGACATCACCGTGGTGAAGCATGACCAAGCGGTCGGTGTACGTGCCTGCCAGCGTCAAATCGTGCAGTGCGCTGATAATCGTCAGCTGTTCCGAGCGTCGCAGTTCGGTCACCAGTTCGAGCGCCTGCTGCTGATGACCGATGTCGAGTGCCGACGTCGGCTCGTCAAGTAACAGGACTGGGGCTTGTTGCGCCAGTGCCCGAGCCAGCACGACGCGCTGTCGTTCGCCGCCACTCAACTGACCGAGCAGGCGGTTCGCGAACTCACCGAGCCGGAGCCGATCGATCACGTCGCTCGCCACGATCCGATCGGTCCGTGACGGCGAACCGAAGTAGCTGATGTACGGCGTTCGGCCGAGCAGCACATACTCGTATGCCGTCATGTCGTCGGGAATCAGCGGGTCCTGTGCGACGTATGCAACCTGCTTCGCTCGATCGCGATCACTGAGTTGGTCAAGGGGAGTGCCGTCGATTTCGATCGATCCCGACGAGTCGACAAGGCCAACAATCGCTCGGAGCAGCGATGACTTTCCCGCGCCGTTCGGGCCAATGAGCCCAA
>CALAHA010000400.1 GCA_937891565.1 uncultured Ilumatobacter sp.
TGGTCCGGTGGACACGACACCGATGACATGGGGGCCGTCGCTGTCGGGCACGAAGGACCCAGTGATTCGTGTGGCGAAGCCCCGCGGGTCAACGCCCTCCGGAGTCGAGCCGAAGAAGCGGACCATCGACGAGGGAGCGGTCTGCGCGACCACTGCATCGCCGGTCCAGTCGCGTCCGTTGATGTATTCGATGTGGAGTCCGGACTCGCCGTTGGGCTGTAGGAGCTGGCGCCGTAGTGCGACCGGTGTGAGCCGGTCGATGCGGACGCCTGCTTCGAAGGTGACCGCTGCGTCGGTTGATGTGCCCGGCCCGACACGGTCGGTGATGGCGTCGAACAGGGTGCGATGGCCAAACGGAACGAGGCTTGCGGATCCGCCACCCATTGATCGATCGATCGTTGCGTTGGGGCCGATTACTGCAACCGACGTGAGTGTTGCGGCGTCGAAGGGCAAGACCGGTGTGCCATCGATCGACTCGTTCCGCAACAGGATGGTGCCGCTGACTGCGGCTCGACGCGTGAGCGCCCGTTCGGCTGGATCGTCGACCGACTCTTCGGGATCGTGAGCGCTGCGCTCATCGGCGCGTACCCGTTGAGCGAGTACGAGGATGTCGCGCACCAACGAATCGACCTGCGCCTCAGTGACCTCGCCGCGCTCGACGGAAGCAACCAGTTTGTCGCCGTAAACGCGAACGGGCGCAGGCATCTCGATGTTCAACCCGGCGTTCGCAGCGGGCGTTGCTTCGTGCACGCCAAACCAGTCGGAAACGACGAAGCCGTCGAAACCCCACTCGGTTCGCAAGATGTCGGTCAGCAGCCCACGGTGGTGTGCGCAGAACTCGCCGTTTAATTTGTTGTAGGCACTCATGATGCCCCACGCTCCAGCGTCGCGAACAGTGGCCTCAAACGGCCGCAGGTACAACTCGCGCAGCGTGCGATCGTCGATCTGGACGTTGACGGTCATCCGTTCGATTTCGGTGTCGTTGCACACGAAATGCTTTACCGTGACCGCGACGTCGTGTGACTGCACGCCGCGTACGTACTCGGTGGCGAGCACCGCGGTCAGCTCGGGGTCTTCGCTGTAGCACTCGAAAGTTCGCCCGCCGACGGGCGTGCGATGCAGGTTGACGTTCGGGCCGAGCAGAACATGTGCGCTCTTGCGGCGTGCTTCCAGACCGAGCAGCGAGCCGATCTCGCCGAGCAGAGCGGGGTCCCATGTCGAGCCGAGTGTGATGCCGGCGGGCACTGCCACGCCGGGCGTCCCGCCACCTCCGTGGCCTTCACCGCGGATGCCGGTCGGACCGTCGGACATCTTGATCGCAGGGATGCCGGCTTCGGGGAAGGCTCGTGTTTCCCAGGTGGTCCGACCGGCAACCAAGCGGCATTTGTCGCTGAGTGAGAGAGAGCTCAGGGCTGCATCGACGTCGATCATTGTGCGATCCTGGCAGATGAGACCGGGATCGCACAGTGCTGCAGGCGAAGCTCACCCGTTTGCTGGACGACAACCCAAAGAGCGAGCAGGGTTCACGGACAACGTTCGAAATAACTTAAGCACCCGTCAGAGCAAACCGATAGACCATTGATGACGAATCGAGTGGATGCAATGGCTGCTCAGCCGGATGAAGACGGTTCGAGCATGCATACGCCGACCCGCACGCCATTGGAACGGATCCGAGAACATTCGTTCCTCCTCATCGACGTGATGCCGGTCGCGGTCTTCGTGATCGACAGAACAGGCAACATTCTGTACGTAAATCAGCGGCTTGTCGACATGGTCGGCATCTCTCGCGAAGCGCTCCTCGGCCACTCAGCTCTTGAATTTATCGATCCCCATGACATCGAATTCGCGCTTGACCTGCTCAACGCAGGCTCCGAATATCACGGGTCGATCATGGGGCCGAGTCGCATCCGGTACGTCGACTCAACCGGTGAGTCCCACCACTCACAGTTCTGGGCATACGAGTGCCCGCCCGAGATCGGCGTCGCGGGATACGTGGTCACGCTGACCCCTGAGTCCGTACGCGACGTGCTTGCAACAGCGGTTGCAGCGGTGGCCGCCGATGAACCACTCGAGCGCAACCTGGCCGCCATTGCGACCTCAGGTCGCGCTGCACCGCTTGATGGCATCGGCACGATTCTCGTGGTCGAGCCTGCCTCGTCGACAGAGGTCGAGCGCTTTCGCACCGTCGGCCCGTGGCCACTCAAGAGCGAACTGATCAACGCAGCCGGAACGCCGTGGCATCAGTCCTTCGTTACTGGACAGATGCAAGACATCGCTGATTGTGCCCTGCCGGGCATTGATGATCGGAGCCGTGACGCTATGGCCAGTGTCGGCATGCGGGCTGCGTGGGTGCGTCCGGTTCTCCACCCATCGGGCAAAGTCGCTGCCGTATTCATCGTGTGGCGACGGACTCCGTCGCGTGTAGGCCCAAATCATGAGGTGCATCTCAGCGAAGCAACGCGTCTCATTCACCTCGTACTTGAACAGGCGCGTCATCGTGCCGAGTTGGAAGTTGCAGCCCATCGAGACGCACTGACTGGTGTGGGAAATCGAGCATCGCTCAACGACCGCATCGAACACGAAACTGGCCATTTGAGTGCGCTGTTCATCGACCTTGATCAGTTCAAGTCGGTCAACGACACGTTCGGCCATTCGGTCGGCGACGACGTCATTGCCCATGTGGGTCGTCGGATCTCTGCTGCTGTCCGCCGTGGTGACGATGTCTACCGAAGCGGCGGTGATGAATTTGTTGTCGTTTGCGACCTGAACTCCGACGACCCGAATGCTGCCGCCGGTTTACTCGGGCTTGCCAAGCACATCATTGATTGCATCGCTGTGCCGTTCGACTGTGGCAACCATCGTATCCGGATCGGTGCCACGATCGGCATTGCGTCCGGGCGTTCATCGACGGGAATTCGGCGTTCGTTAGCCGAGACGATCCGTGTTGCCGACCGAGCTATGTATGTTGCAAAGGAGCGCCGTCCAGGCTCGGTGTCCCACGCAGATGTCCAAAGTTGAGTCGCTGCTGATCCCTGACCGACTCCTGCACAGGGCCAGGGCTGATCACTGCTGGCGTTCTCGCGCTGACCGCGCGTGTATCAACCACTCGGCGCGCGTGGGAACCTAGATTTGGGCTCGTGACTGATGTTGGGACGGTGATCGCGCGCGGCAACGTGGCTGTGGTGACCGGCGGCGCGAGCGGAATTGGTTTGGCTGTTGCCGAGCAGCTGATTGCTCGCGGGATGCGGGTGGCACTCGCAGACATCGACGATGCCAAACTTCGTGCGGTGATAGCCCGACTCACCGAGGGCGGCGCCGACGTGCTGGGGCATGCCTGCGACACGTCGTCTGCGCAGTCCATGGGTGACTTCGCCGACGCAGTGCTCACACGGTTTGGAGCGGCTCACCTCCTCTTCAACAACGCAGGTATCGCAGGGGTCGGTGACGCCTGGGGCGGCACCCTCGACCTCTGGGAACGAGTTATCGGCGTCAACTTGTACGGCGTCGTCCACGGCATCCGTGCCTTCCTTCCAATCATGGAGCAGCAGGGCATCGGACACATTGTGAACACTGCGTCGATGGCTGGGCTCGCGCCGGTGCCGGGCCTCGCTCCGTATGTCGCGACCAAGCACGCCGTCGTTGGCCTGAGCGAGTCGCTGTACCTCGAGCAGCAGGCTGGCGGATCGCCGATCGGTGTCAGTGTGCTCTGCCCCGGCTTCGTCAAGACCGACCTGATGGTCAGCGAGCCAACCACGGTCAACGCGCCCATCGCCCAGCACATCGCCGGGGTCCTTGCCGTCGGCGTCGACAACGGCATTCCCGCAGCCGACGTCGCAGGCCGCCTCGTCAAGGCGGTCGATGCCCGCCAATTTTGGATCCTCACCCACGACGATATGGCTCAGATTCCTGTCGAACGGATGCTGCGAGCCAGCACACGGACCAACCCAACCCCGCTCGGCGCTGCCGCCGAATCCGAAGTGACCTGACAGCGATCGAAAGCAGAAATACCACCATGGGAACCTCCACATCATCGTTCGGTGTCAGCAAACGCGAGTCGCATGACTCCTCGGACTTCTATAGCCGCTTCGCTCCGCCGCAGATCAGCGACGATGACACACTCGGCGAAACTGGTGAGATCGATGTGATGTATGTCGGCGATGCTCGCGACATGTCAAAGGTGCCCGACGGCTCGGTCGCTCTCGTTGTCACTTCCCCGCCTTACTTCGCGGGCAAGGAATACGAGACAGCGCTTGGCGAAGGCCACGTGCCGGCCGACTACATCGAGTACCTGACGATGCTGCGCGACGTCCTGCGCGAGAGCGCGCGCACGCTCGAGCCCGGCGGTCGGCTGGCCGTCAATGTTGCCAACCTCGGCCGCAAGCCGTATCGCAGCCTCGCCGCCGACGTCACCACGATTCTGCAGGACGACCTGCGCCTTTTGCTCCGCGGCGAAGTCGTCTGGCAGAAGCAACGCGGGGCCAGCGGCTCCTGTGCCTGGGGTTCCTACCAGTCACCGGCGAACCCGGTCTTGAGAGACACGACGGAGCGCGTGATCATCGCCAGCAAGGGACGTTTTGACCGTGTCGGCTTTGGCAACCGCGACGGTCAGAGCACCGAAGGCATCGCCACCGTGCCAGGTGACGAGTTCATGGAAGCCACGCTGGACGTTTGGGAGATTCCCGCCGAGAGCGCAACCCGCGTTGGGCACCCCGCCCCGTTCCCGGTCGCATTGGTCGAACGCTGCCTGCATCTTTTCACTTACGAAGGCGACATCGTGCTCGACCCGTTCATGGGTTCGGGCACGACTGCAGTTGCTGCGAAGAATACCGGGCGTCACTACGTCGGCTACGACACGGACCCGGGCTATGTGAAGCAGGCCGAGGAACGCGTGAAGTCGCTCGCCCAGCGCGACCTCCCAGACCGGCGCACCCTCAAGGAAATGGCTCGCACGCTTCTCGACGAAGCCGGCTACACCGATGTGAACGAGCCAGCACGAGTGTCGCCGGGTGTCACTGTCAATTTCCGAGCGACGAGCCCTGAGGGCGTTGTTCGAATCTTCGAACTCGGCGGAGTCAACACGCCGGCCCGGCCGGGCTTGAGTCGTATTGAGAACGTGTGGAAAGCCATTGCCAAAGCGGCGATCTGTCGTGAAGTCGAGCCCGACACCGATGTGATCGTCCTCACCATCGGCACGATCCGGGGCGGTCCGCTTGCGGCTGTCTCGGGCGACAACGGCCCGATCACGGCAGTGATCGACGCCAGCCAACCTGACGCTGTCGACCGCGTCCGCGCGCTGTAACGGCGTCACACTTTGGTCTGACCAAACTGTGACGACCAAAGTGCGACGCGCAGGGGCCGAGTGATGGTCGCAGATAGTTTGCTGCGGTGACATTGGCTCCTGAGCGAGGAGAACTCGACGCGACAGATTCGCGGGCGCTTGCGTCTGTTGCTGTGCAATTCTTCGTAAACGGGGCGGTCTTTGCTTCTTTTGTGCCTCGGCTTCCCGAAATTCGCGATCGGCTTGGCCTGAGCCTTGACGAACTCGGGGTGATGTTGACGATTGGCGCATTCATCGGACTTGTTGCGAGCATGGCGTCGCCAGCGATCATCCATCGATTGGGAACGCGTCGAGCGTTGATTGCTCTCGTGATGTTCATGCTTGTGGGACTCGTCATCGTCGGGCTTGCCTCGACCCCTGTCATTTTTCTCATCGGGTTCTCAGCGATTCTGATGGCCGACGGCGTCGTTGATGTGGCAATGAACCTGCAGGGCTCTTGGTTGAGCGCCCGACGCCACGCCCCGGTGATGAATCGTCTCCACGGTCTCTGGAGCCTCGGCACGGTTGCCGGCGGCCTCGTCGCAGCGCAAGCGGCTGCGTCGGGTGTCTCGCTCAGAACACAGCTCGTCACTGTCGCCGCCGTACTCGCTGCTGCGCTGGTCTTTGTTGGTCGCGGGCTGTTGCAGGTCGACGAAGGTGGCAACGAACCCGACGCCGTCGATGGTGTCGTCCTGAAGCGCACGCGGGCCCGTTGGATCATGCTCATCGTCTTGGCGCTCTCTGGCGGTTTCGCACTCACCGTCGAGTTGGTGTCGAGCGACTGGGCGGCGTTCCGACTGAGCGAAGACTTCGACACCTCCCTCGGCTTTGCTGGCCTCGGATTCGTTGCCTTCACTGTCGGAATGACGATCGGGCGACTCTTCGGTGACGCCATGCTGGTCCGCCTCGGCGATGCGTTGCTGTTCCGCGGTGCCATCGTGGTGTCGGGCATCGGCCTCGGCGTGGCCGCCTTTGCGCCGCATGAACTGCTCGTGCTCGTCGGCTACTTGATCGCCGGTGTCGGTATTTCCGTGTTCTTCCCGA
>CALAHA010000401.1 GCA_937891565.1 uncultured Ilumatobacter sp.
GCGTGGTCAAGGTGGTCTACGCGGTACCTGGTGTCCCACATGAGATGAACGACATGGTCCATCGGGCGATCATCCCTGACCTGCTGGAGCGCAGCGGCGAACGCGCTGTGATTGCCTCGCGGGTTCTGCGCACTTGGGGCGAGAGTGAGAGCGGTTTGAACGAACGTCTCGACGCCATCATCGACCAGCTGGAAACGCTGGACACACCGACGCTCGCGTTTCTGGCGAGTGGTTGGAACGGCCTGAAGGTCCGGCTCACGGCGAAAGGCAAGACGGCTGACGACTGCGCGGCGCAACTCGATCAGTGGGAAGCAGCGGTTCGCGAGGAGATTGGCGAGTTTGTGTTCGGAACTGACGAAGACACCATGGAATCCGTCGTCCTCGACCTGTGCCGACAGCGCGGCCTGACGCTGGCCGTTGCGGAGTCGGTCACCGGTGGCCTCGTTGGCGGGCGGCTCACCGACATTCCGGGGGCGAGCGAGGTATTTGTTGGCGGAGTGGTCAGCTATGCGACCTCGGTCAAGCAGCAGTTGCTCGGCGTATCAGACGGCCCAGTGGTCAGTGAGTTGGCCGCGCGAGAGATGGCTGCTGGGGTCCGGGAGCGCCTTGTGGCGGATGTCGGGCTCTCGCTCACCGGGGTCGCCGGGCCGGATGAACAGGATGGAGAGCCCGCTGGAACCCTCTTCGTGGGCATGATTGGCCCCGGGTTCGACGAGGTCCGCCAAATCCGACTGCCGGGCATTCGGGAACAGATGCGGCAGTTCTCTGTGATCACCGCGCTGGGATTCCTGCGCCGCCATCTCGACGCCTGAAGCAGAGGTGGCGTACCGCAGGGGTCTGTGATCGCTACCGTTGTTCGATGAATGGTGAATGACGATTGGAATTCCGACCGAGCCGTCCCCGGCCGAGGCCCAGCTGGTCCGCCGCGCCGGTCTCCGCTGACGGCGAGCGAACGGCGACAGCGCAATCTGATTATCGGGCTCAGTATCGGGTCGGTCGTTGTTTTGCTTGCCGGGATGATCGCGTTCGTCGCAACCCGCGAGGGCGGAGCGGCGACGACAGCACAGTCGTCTGCGGGTCCCACGTCGGCGCCCGACACGGTTCCGGTTACGTCGATGACGACTACAGCAACGGATCCATCGGCAACCTTGGTCGAAACCACAGTCCCCACGACGACCGTCCCGATCGTTGCGAATGCCGATGCGGGTCCTGATCTCGCTGTGAACCGCGGCAGCGAGTTCCGGCTCATTGCCGCCGACTTGGCCCCGGGCACGCCGAACGCTGCGGTGCGCTGGACACAGATCGATGGCCCTGACGCAACGGCTGGCGTCGGCAGTTTGCGCGGGGCCGAAGCCGTGGCAAAGGCACCGGATGAGGTTGCAACGCTGGCATTTACACTCGAAGTCGCCGGAACCGATGGTGTTGCCACTGACGACGTCGTCGTCCGAGTTTTCGAAGATGCCAGCCGGGCAGCGTTTGTCGACGGTGAGCGGGGAACTGCTGCGGGGGACGGGACGATGGCGGCGCCGTTTCAGTCGATCGCTGCAGCAGCCGCTGCGGCGAGAGGGAGCGATCTCTACGTGCGCAGCGTTGGTATCTATGACGAGTCGGGTGCGACGATCGAGTTGGGGCCAGGCATGAGTGTCTACGGCGGGTTCGATGAGAAATGGAATCGTGATGCGGATCGGCGGGCGGTGATCACTGGTCACGAGGTGGCGATGACGGTATTTGGTGATGCCGAGCGGTGGATTGCCTCGATTGAGCTCAAGAGTGCCGACGTCACCGGCGAAGGGCCATCGATCGGCGTTCTCATTTCGGGCGCGCAGCAGGTCAACCTCATCGACAGCCGAGTGGTGTCGGGTCGAGGTGGCGCAGGGGCTCCTGGAGACAGCGGAGCGGTGAGTGTTGGCGTGTCTGCCACGGACGTCGACCAGCTGTCGATCGAGCGCAGCACGGTCAACGGTGGCAACGGTGGCAACGGCGGCATTGCACCCGACACCGATGGCGTGGCCGAAGCTGGGGGCTCTGGCATGTCTGCAAATGGGCGTAACGGCGGCAGTGGGTCGGGCGTCGGCGGTTCTGGAGGCCGTGGCGGCGAGACGAGCAGCGGCGCCAACGGCGGGAGTGGACAAGCAAGCGGGGGCCAAGGCGGCACAAACAGCGCTCCTGACGGTCGCCCAGGAAGTGGCGGTGTCGGCGGTGTCGGCGGTGCCGGCGGCGATGGCGGTGACGCTCTGGTCTCTCAAGCCGGCCAAGAGACGGTTCCCGTCGGCGCGACCGGCGGAACAGGCAAGCCGGGCATCACAGGGCGTGGTGGGGGCGGTGGCGGCGGCGGGTTTGGTCCGCTGCTCGTCGCCGGTGGTGGTGGCGGCGGCGCAGGTGCTGGTGGCGCCCCAGGCAGTGGAGCTACTGGTGGCGGTGGTGGCGGCGGATCGGTCGGCCTCCATGCTGTCGGTGTCGATCGCCTGGTGATTTCGGAATCACTCGTCGCTGGTGGCCGCGGTGGCGATGGTGCTGCTGGTGGTGCTGGCGCCCCGGGAGGTGCAGGAGGACGCGGCGGCGCAGGAGCAGTCGGTGTCAACGGAGTAATTGCCGGCGGCGATGGCGGCGGCGCTGGTGCTGGGGGTGGCGGCGGCCATGGTGGTGCTGGCGGTGGCGGTGCCGGTGGGCCTTCCTACGGCATGTTGACGACTCGAGTCGCCGAACTGTTCATCGACTCGACCCGCGTTCGTGGGGGCGGCGGTGGTGCAGGCGCTGACGGCGGTGCCGGTGGCCGCAACGGTGGTGCTGGTGGGAACGGCACCGCCCGAGCCGGCGGACTCCCCGGTTCGCCGGGTGGGGCCAACCCCGAGGCACGGGGCGATGGCGCATCTGGCGGTTCGTCGTACGGCTGGTTTGACGACTCAGGAGCCGATCAGGCATTCAGCGACGCTTCGTTCGGAGCTGGCACAGCAGGCTCTGGCGGCGACGGCGCCACCGCTGGCGATGACGGTGCGGTCATCACGTCGAACGTCTGATCAGTGCAGCTGAAGCCCGGCAGGCTCGGCGCCACGATTGTCCGGCGATAACGTCTCTCTCTTGCCTTCGTAGCTCAGCCCGGATAGAGCAGCGGGTTTCTACCCCGTCGGTCGCAGGTTCGAATCCTGCCGGAGGCGCCAATCGTAAGGTTCGGGGCTAGCATCGCCTTTCCGCCATCCGACGACCCAAGAGGTTCTGCGTGAAATTTAAGAAGGGCGAAACCGTCATCTACCCCCAGCATGGCGCGTGTGTCGTGCAGGGGACAAAGAAGATGGAGTTCTTCGGCGAGAAGCAGGAGTACTTGATCCTGAAGACCGTCATCAACGAAATGACCTTGCGCGTGCCGCTCGACAACACCGACGGTGTTGGCGTGCGTCCTCCTGTGTCGGCTGACGAACTCGAAGACCTCGTGTCAGTGTTGGCAAAGCCGGACCCGCGTGTGCCCAGCAACTGGAGCCGTCGTTTCAAGAACCACCAGGAAAAGCTGAAGAGCGGCGACGTGTATCAGGTCGCCGAAGTCGTGCGAAACCTGGCTGCTCGAAACCGTGATGCGTCGCTGTCTGCAGCCGAGCGCACCATGTACGAGCGTGCCCGGGTGAACCTGGTGTCAGAGATCTCTCCGGCGTTGAAGGTGTCGGCTGAAGATGCTGAGATCTATCTCGATGAGGCGCTCGCCAAGGGCGTACTCAAAGACGGCCAAGCAGAGACGCCCAAAAAGAAGAAGAAGTGAGCTCGGCGGGGCTTGTCCCCGCTCGCTCACGTCAAGTCGCCTACGACCCAATCGAGGTCGAAGCGCACTGTCACCAGAAGGTGATCTGACATCGCTGCCCACTCGGCCCCCAGCCGGCATGGCTCAGCCGGCGGCTGCAATGTCGGCGGTAATCGTCACGGGCTGTCGCGACCTGAAAGAATCAGCTGTATGAGTGACCAGTCGAAGATCGCATTTCTCGGAACCGGCGTGATGGGCGCACCGATGGCCCGGCACCTCAAGCGGGCGGGGCACGAACTTGTCATCTTCAACCGCACGGGAGCTAAGGCGCTGGCATGGGTCGCACTCAATGGTGGCCAGGCTGCACCGACTCCGGCCGAATGTGTCGACGGTGCCGATTTCGTCATGATGTGCGTCGGAAACGATGACGACGTCCGCGAGGTGGTGTTCGGCGAGACGGGAGCGCTTGGGTCGATGGCCGCAGGGTCGGTCTTGATCGATCACACGACGGCATCGGCCAGCCTCGCACGCGAGTTGGCGGCGGCCTGCGCCGAGCGCGGGATCGGGTTTGTTGACGCTCCGGTGTCTGGCGGCCAGGTCGGTGCCGAGAACGGGCAGCTGACAGTGATGTGCGGGTGCGACGACGTCGAGACGTACGAACGTGCCGCCGCCGTGATCGAAGCGTTCGCCAAGCAATGCGCCCTCCTCGGGCCGGCCGGGTCGGGCCAGCTCACCAAAATGGTCAACCAGATCTGCATTGCAGGTGTCGTGCAGGGCCTCGCCGAGGGCTTGAACTTCGCCGAACGAGCGGGGCTCGACATCGCCGAAGTTGTCGGGGTCATTGGCAAGGGCGCGGCCCAAAGCTGGCAGATGGACAACCGAGCCGGCACCATGGCCGACGGCGAGTACGACTTTGGGTTCGCCGTCGAATTGATGCGCAAGGACCTCGGTATTTGCCTCGAGGAAGCCGAACGCAACAGTGCACGGCTCCCGGTGACTGCGGTGATCGATCAGTTCTACAAGCAGGTCGTTGCACGTGGCGGGGATCGCTGGGACACGAGCAGCTTGATCGATTTGCTGCGCAACTCCTGAATTTTAAGAGACCGTGGCGGCGAGGACGTCGACGATGCGATCGACCTGTTCGTCGGTCGTGACGAGCGGCGGGCAGTACGTGATGGTGTCGGTGCCGATGGCGCGAGTGATGACGCCGGCCTCGATCATCGCGTCGCGGATCTGCATAGCGTCTTGATCGGCGCGCAATCCGACTGCGAACACTGCACCCTCTCCGCGGACGTGATCGACCCCACCGTCTTCGGCGATTGCGCGGAGCCCACGGTGGAGGCGATAACCCATACCTTGACCGGCTCGGAGCAGCTTCTGCTGTTCGATGATCTCGATGTTCTTCAGCCCAGCAGCGCAGGCGGCAGCGTGCCCCGAGTAGGTGTAGCCGTGGCGGAGGATGAAGTCGCGGTCGGCTTCGAGCGCGTCGCGCACCTGGCGGCCCACGATGACGCCGCCGAGGGGCTGATAGCCAGAGGTGACGCCCTTTGCAAACGTGGTGAGGTCAGGCGTGACGCCGTAGTGCTCTGCAGCGAACCAGGTTCCGAGCCTGCCGAACCCGGTGATCACCTCATCGAAGATCAGAAGGGCGCCGTGCTGGTCGCACAGGCGTCGTGCGTCAGCGAGGTAGCCGTCCGTGGGCGGAAAGACGCCGGCGGCCCCCTGGAGCGGCTCGGTGAGCACTGCAGCGATCTCGCCGGACCGCTCGGCCATGAGCCGCGAGAGTGCCTCTATGTCGTCGGCAGGAACCTGCACCACGTCCTCGAGCAGCGTGCCGTAGCCAACCTTGTTGAGTGGCAGGCCCTGGGCGCTGGTGCCGCCGTAGTTGGTGCCGTGGTATCCCCGCTCGCGGGAGATGATCAGCCGGCGTTCGGGGTTCCCATCGAGGGCTTGGGCGAGGCGGGCGAGTTTCATCGCGGAGTCGATTGCTTCGGATCCGGACCCGGTGAAGAACACCCGGGCTTCAGGCATTGGCGTGAGGCTGACGATTTTCTCGGCCAGCGCATCGGCCGGTGCGTTGGTGAACGGGTCGAAGCAAGAGTAGGACGCGATCTGGCGGATCTGAGCGGCGATTGCGTCAGCCATGTCGCCGCGTCCGTGACCGACCTGGCAGTACCACAGGCTTGCCATTGCGTCGATCATCTCGTGCCCGGTGTGGTCCCAGACGAGGGAACCGCGGCCGTGTGTGATGCTCGGAAAGCGCTCACGTGTCGGTTTCGCGAATGGGTGTAAAAAGGCGCCGGGCATGAGACCATTGTGCCAGTCCGCGACGGTGCTGGCCGACTTTGACGTCATCGCCGTTCGGTCAGTTTCTGGTGCCGTTATCCTTCGGGGAATGCAGAAGCCCGAAATCACCATCCCCGCCGAAGATCCGCCTGCGGAGCTCGTCGTCGACGACATCACCGTCGGTGACGGCGACGAGGCTATAGCAGGCCGTGCGGTCACTGTTCACTACGTTGGCGTGTCCTGGTCGACCGGTGTCGAATTTGATGCCTCCTGGAACCGTATGGAGCCCTTCCAGTTCGGCCTCGGCCAGAGCCAGGTCATCCAGGGCTGGGACGAAGGGGTCGCGGGCATGAAGGTCGGCGGTCGTCGTCGTCTCACCATCCCGCCACACATGGGCTACGGCCCAGCAGGCGCCGGTGGTGTCATTGCTGGCAACGAGACGCTTGTCTTCGTTGTCGACCTCCTCGGCGTCGGCTGACTCAGGGTTCGAGGACGACCCAGCCGCGACGTTGCAGCTCGGCCGCGAGCTCGTCGACGGGAACATTGGTGAGCGAGGTGGTCGCTGCCGGGGGAGTGCTTGGCCGTTTGGCAGCCGTCTTGCGAGGCGCTGACTTCGGGGCAGCAGGTTTCGGGGCTCTCGCCGCTGGGGGAGGGCGTGATCCAGGAGGAGGGCCGTCGCCGTGGATCTCGGTCTGGAGGCGCTCGATGAACTCGTCGGCCTCGCCACTGGTGAACTTGCCGGCTGCCTGACGTTGCGAGAATCCCATTGGCCCGCGGGCATCGCGATAGTCGGAGTGCCCTGCGGCTTCGAGGAGCTCAAGGAGCTCTCGGAGTTGCTTGCCGTTCGCTGGTGGACCGGACGATTGACCAAACGCCATGCTGCACTCTCCCACACGGTGGAGCTTGGGCGGTGTGCGGTCGGCGCGGGTGTGGGCCGAGCGACCGCTCCTGACCGGTGATCAGATCGAGTAGATCTCGTATTCGACACCGTCAGGCGTGGTCGTGCCAATAGCGACACAGAAGAGATTGTTCAGCCAGCCATAGCGTTCGTCGCCTGTCTCGAATCGTGGGGCGGTGCGGATGCTGGCGGTGCCGTCCTCGTTGCGGGTGCCGAACCCGGTGTAGGTGACGTAGATGTCAGCGCCGTCGTCAGTGCGAAGTGAGAGGCGCACGTCGAGCGCAAAGCCTCCGTTGCCAAGAATTGTGAGCCAATCGCCAGCTGCAACTCCGTCGGGAATGGCGGCGTTGATTTTCGGTCCGACGAACGTGCCACTGGACACAGTGGCCACGACCTTCGTGCCGAACGGGCCGCCAGCGATCATTGGCCGCTCCACGTCGTTCGTTCGGGCGGAGAGGGTGCCGATGTGCGTAGCGGGAAGTGCGTCGAGATCCATTGGCGCAAGGTAAACGGTCTGGCTCCATGCCAACGATGTGGGCATGCAATGCGGGGACAACGGCGTTGGCGAGAATCGATTCCCTGATCCCTCGTTCGGCAGATGTTCTTGCCGAACTGAGGCGATCAGGTGAACCCGATTGGAGCGGGTGAGGGGAATCGAACCCCTGTAGTCAGGTTGGAAACCTGAGGTTCTACCATTGAACTACACCCGCATGGTGGTCACAGCATAGCGGCGCAGAGCGCGCCGGTGACCTGTCGATTCGACTACTCGACTCAAGTCAGTGAAGTCGGTGAAGTCAGCGGGGTGAGCTGCGCAGCGAGCGAGTTGTGCCACACGTGGCGGATTCGCTCCATGCCATGGCCGAGGAGACGACGTTGGTAGTCGTAGGCCTCGAAACTTGTGAGCACCATCAGGGCGTCGACAAGCATCTCACGATCAGATGAGTGGTCGCATTCGGCGGCGAAGTGTTCGACCATTTGCGATCGGGTGATGACCGTCAGAGCACGCAGACCTTCTTCGATCGAGGGAATCTTCTGTGCCTTGATGTGGGCAACTCGACTGACGGTGTATGCCTGGATATGGACCCTAAGCCTGGTCTCGACGTAGATGTCGATTCGGCGCTCTAGGGGGCCGACACCGAGATCGGGGATTGTGCGGAGCGACATTGTTTCGTTCACCGCGTGATCGAGTGTCAGTCGAACAAGGTCGTTGAGGTCATCGAAGTAACGAAAGACGGACCGGTGTGAGACGCCAGCACGGTCAGCAATTTCTGGAACGCTCGGATCGAGCGACCCTTCACGAATGAGATGGAAAAGTGAGATAATGACAGCGGTGCGGTTGTGGGACCGACGAAGGGAACGGCCGTCGGTCGCCTCGTCAGCTGCGGCGATGTCGGCGGTGATGTCGGCGGTGAGGTCGGTCAAGTCGCTCGGAAGCGGTGCTCCAAAGCTGCTCATTCCCCGGTCGATGATCTGCTCCATGATCGCAGTCGCGTCGGCGGCCGAAACCGTCCCTGCACACTCGGGGTGCTCAACGCGAGAGGGGGTTACGGTCGAACCCAAAGCGACTTCCATATCCATAAGCTAGAGCAGCAACGGGAAATCGGGTGAGTAGGCGTCAGAGAGTTGCTTATCAGTTGACAAAACTTCTTGGACGAACACCCCTCGGTCTTGAGCTGGGGTGGAGCAAGTATTGGCACAAAATTGTCGTACAGCACCACTGCTGACCTTGTGGAATTTGGGTATTGACAAAAACGATGGATAAATCCGCCACTGACGTACCAAAGATCGACTACTGGCAACAAAATGACTTCAGATACCGCCGCTGACCTGCTCGTTCGTGTCCGCAAACTCCTGGATAAGGCAGAGCGAACGAGTAACGCACATGAGGCCGACGCATTTTCGCGCAAGGCAGCACAAATAATTGCGACGCACCGGATCGATCCGGCCCGGCTCGTCGAGATCGACCTCTCCGACGACCTTCGTGTCCGGGAATTCGAACTCGGTAGAGGGGCCTACGTGCGGGCCCGACTCGCTCTGTTGCAAGCCGTCGCGGAAGTGCATGATGTGCGCGTGGTCTTTATGTCGCGACCCAACGGCACGGTTGCGATGGCGGCGGGCTTTCGGAGTGACCTGGATGTTGTCGAGGTGCTTTACGGCTCGCTCCACCAGCAGGCGGCGTCGCAGATGGCACGTGAACGTCGTGGGACCCCGGCAGCAACGCAGCGCTTCCGACGGTCGTTTCTGTTCGGATTTGCCGAGAAGATCAGCGAGACATTGAAAGAATCGCAGGCGGTTGCCGCAGGCTCAGAGCGCGCCGTCGATGATTCAGGACGCCGTGCGGTTGCCGTACTGAGCCGGAACTCCCGGATCGATGATTTTGCAGCAACAGCTTTTGGTCGGGTGCGTACGGCTCGGGCGCCGAGTGCAGCGCAGGCCGGTGGTTGGGACGCCGGGTCGGTCGCTGCCGGCCGAGCGGACGTTGGACGTTCGAGGCTTTCCGGTCGACGCGGCATCGGGCGTGCGAAGCCGTGAGCGACGCGGAACGCAGCGCGCTCTACGCCGCCGAGTTGGCAGCGTTCGACGGTACCGATCTTGAAGTTGTCCGGCA
>CALAHA010000402.1 GCA_937891565.1 uncultured Ilumatobacter sp.
AGCCGGATGGCGTGATCGTCCAGTTCGGGGGGCAGACGCCGCTCAAGCTGGCAGGCGAAATTCCGCCAGAGCTCATTGCGGGGACCTCGCCTGATTCGATCGATGCTGCTGAAGACCGCGAACGTTGGAACAAAATCTGCGACGAGCTGCACATCCCGCAGCCTCCCGGAGGCACTGCGGTCAACGTCGAGCAGGCGTTGATGATCACCGAGACCATTGGTTTCCCGGTGCTGGTACGCCCGAGCTATGTGCTCGGTGGCCGAGCGATGCAGATTGTTCACGACCGCGATCATCTGACCGCAGCCATGGCCGAACTCGCCGGGTTCGGCAGCCTGGGCAAAGAAGGTGGTCTCTCGGCCCAACGTCCCGTACTCATCGACCGGTTCCTGGCAGATGCGACCGAGGTCGACGTTGACGCAATCCGTGATCACACGGGTGAGGTGCTGATTGGTGGCGTGATGGAACACGTCGAAGAAGCCGGGGTGCACTCTGGTGACTCGGCATGTGCGATCCCGCCGCAGACACTTCCATCATGGGTGATTGAGGTGATGGAGGCGTACACCGCGTCGATCGCGAAGCGGCTCGACGTGCGTGGTCTGATCAACGTGCAGTTCGCCGTTGCTGGCACGACCGTCTACGTCATCGAGGCGAACCCCCGTGCCAGCCGGACGGTGCCGTTTGTCGCCAAGGCCACCGGCGTCGCGCTGGCCAAGGTCGCAACACGAGTGATGCTCGGTGCCACGCTGGCCGAGTTGCGTGACGAAGGAGTGCTCCGGCCGCCAATCACCGGCCACGTCTCGGTCAAGGAAGCCGTTCTGCCGTTCAGCCGATTCCCGGATGTCGACCCGGCACTTGGCCCGGAAATGCGGTCGACCGGCGAAGTGATGGGCATTGCCGACACATTCGGTAGGGCCTTCTATAAGGCAGAACTCTCCGCTGGCACGGTGCTCCCTGAAGAGGGCACGGTGTTTCTGTCGCTCGCCGACCACGACAAGCCGGCTGGTCTCGTCGTTGCGCAGCGCATGCAAGCATTGGGCTTCGGTGTCGTTGCGACCGAGGGAACAGCGCAATACCTCGCCCGATTCGGTGTCGCTGTCGATCGGGTGCTGGCCAAGGTGCAAGAGGGCGCAGGCGTCACGGCCGTCGACCTGATTGCCAACGGCGAGATCCACTTCGTGGTGAATACGCCGCGCGGCCGCATTGGTCGTGCAGACGGCGCACACATCCGCAAGGCAGCGAGCCTGCATCACGTTGCCTGTGTCACCACCGTCGATGCTGCCATCGCAGCTGCGCAGGGCTTGTCTGAGCGGCACGGAGTCCTGCTCGACGTCAAGTCTCTGCAGGAGTATCACGCCACTGGAACCACGGTTGGGTGACGGCCAAGTGAACATCGACACCAGCGTTCAGATCGGGTCGCTGACCTTTGACGCGCCGGTGATGATGGCCTCTGGCACCGCTGGCTACGGCACCGAGATGGCGCCGTTCGTCGACTTATCAGCTCTCGGGGCGATCGTCACCAAGTCGCTTGCGCCGTACGAGTGGGCGGGAAATCCGGCGCCACGCGTCCACCCGACCCCGCAGGGCATGTTGAACGCTGTGGGGCTCCAAGGCCCGGGCATCGAATATTGGCTCGACAAGGTGCTCCCTCGGTTGATCGACACTGGCGCCACTGTGATCTGCAGCATCTGGGGACGGTCGCTTGAGGATTACCAGTTGGCTGCCGAGATGCTTGCTGACGCCCCGCCCGAGGTGGTCGCCGTCGAAGTGAATCTGTCGTGCCCGAACCTCGAAGGGCGCGGGGCTATCTTCGCACACGACATCGAACTGTCGAGGAACGTGATCGCAGCGACAGCAGCCTGTGGCCGTCCGCGGTGGGCCAAACTCAGTGCGAACACCGATCGGATCATCGACGTCGCACGAGCCGTCCATGAAGCCGGTGCCGAGGCGGTCACGTGTGTGAACACACTGCTCGGATTGGCTTACGACCCAAAGACGCTGGCCATGACGCTGGGAGCCGGCGGCGGTGGTTACTCGGGCCGAGCGATGCACCCCGTTGCCGTTCGCGCCGTCCACGACGTACACGCCGCACTTCCTGATCTGCCGATTATTGGCGTCGGAGGAGTGGCTTCTGGCTGGGATGCTGTCGAAATGTTTCTTGCCGGCGCAAGTGCCGTTCAGGTCGGAACTGCAACGTTCGCTGATCCTCGGGCCGCTGTAAACATCCAGCGTGAGCTTGTCGAATGGGCCAGAGAACGCCAGATCGCCTGTATCGCCGATCTGACCGCGTTAGTCTGAGTAAATGGCCATACCTCCACAGTTGACCCCAGAGCAGCGGGCTGCGGCTCTCGTCAAAGCGGGCGAAGCTCGCGCCGCCCGAGCTGAAATAAAAGCCCGCCTGAAAATGGGGTCGATGTCGCTCGTCGAAGCACTCGATTCCGACGATGTAAACGTCGGGAAACTCAAGGTCGTGTCGATGCTGGAGTCGCTCCCTGGCGTTGGCAAAGTCAAAGCCCGCCGGCTGATGGAAGAGATCGGTATCGCCGACAACCGTCGGGTGCAAGGGCTCGGAGCGCAACAGCGCGCGTCCCTGCTCAACAAACTCGGTTGAGGCAATTCGTGCAGTT
>CALAHA010000403.1 GCA_937891565.1 uncultured Ilumatobacter sp.
CGACCGCGCTGGTGATGGTCACCATCGCTGCAGCGGTGGCGACGGTGTTCGTCTTTTTTGCCGGGATGCGTTCAGGGGCACCGGCCGTTGGCCACCCCGTCGGGTGATCGAGCCTCGATCAGTTCGCGCAGCTCGGTGTGGTCGGTCGCGAAGCCGACGGCACCTCGGTCTTTTGAAGTTGCGTAGATGATCCCGATCACCTCGCCGCTGGCGTCGACGACTGGTCCGCCCGATTGGCCGACGATGACTTCCCCGTCGACTTCCAGACCGGTCCGCTGCACGACCTCGTCGGTATAGATGTCTTCGATGTTGATCTTCAGTAGTCGGGTGACACCGACAAGTTGCAGCGTGACGCCGTCGGAGCGGCGCCAGGTGATCAAGGTGGCGGGTCCAACCCGAGCGGTGCCGATGCCGAGGGGCGGAGCGCTGAGCGTCGGGACGTCGAGCAATGCCAGGTCACTGTCCTTGTCGAAGCTGGTGACGGACGCGCGGTGTTCCTGGCCTTGGGCATCGACGACCGTGAGCATCGATGCGCCGCGGACGGTGTGGGCAGCGGTCGCCACCTGATCGGAACGCTCGACAACGACCCCACTTCCGAGGCTGGCGACCATGCTGCAGCCCTCGGCGATCACGCCGACGCCACTTGCCACCAGCGAGGCCGTCTCGGTAGCAGCAGACTCAAAGGGGCTTGTCTCTGAAGCAGTGTCAGCCATGTCTGGACCATCGGAGGCGCAGCCCGTCAGCGCGACCAGCGCAGCCAAGACAGATGCCGCGACAGATGCCGCGACAGATGCCGCGACAGAACGGTGTAGCGCCGGTGACCGCGCGAGGGTGTGCCAGGTATTCATCTGGCGTCGAGCAGGCGCCCGTCGGTTGCTGCGCTCTTGGCTGCCAACTCGAGCAGGTGCTGCACTCGTGCGCCCTCGGCGAGGTCCGGAGCGAGCTCGCTGCTGATTGGAACGCCGTCGCGCGCGGCATCGACCCACTCGCCGATCATCGCGCGATTGACCCGGAACACGTCGCGGTAGGTGTCGTGCACCCGATCCCGGCGGGCCTCACCCCAGATGTCGTCGGGGATCGGCATCACCTGCGTTGGTCCGGCGGCGCCGGCTGTGAGGCCGCGTACTTCTTGCACCGTCGACCAGTCGTTGAGCGAATAGACGGTGCCGTTGGTGCCGTGGAGATCGAGGTGATGCGTCTGCCCGAAGTCGGTGCCTTCCCAGCAGACCGCGCTCACCTGGAGCGTGCCGTACGCTCCGTTCTCGAACCGCACCGTCATCTGTGCTGAGTCTTCGCTGCGTGCGTAGTCGGAGCCGTCAGGTCGGAGCTCCCGATTGACGAATGTGGAACTCATGCAGCCGATCTCGGTCACTTCGCCGAGCAGCCAACGCGCAACGTGAAGCCAATGCGAGCCCAGGTCGCCGAGCACGCCCGACCCTGCGAGTTCGGTGTCGAAGCGCCAGCTGTACTCGCTGTCTCGGGCGAAGCCGGTGAAGTAGCGCATATTCAGGTGAAACGGTCGACCGACGAATCCGGTGTCGATCAAGCGCTTGACGTACTGGAAGTTCGGCATGTATCGGTAGGTGAACGGGACCAAGGTGGTGGTGTCCGAAGCGGCCGCAGCGTTGGCCATCGCCCGCGCGGCAGCGACCGATGTGGCGATCGGCTTCTCGCACAGGACGTGCAAGCCGCGTTCGATGGCGAGCAGCGTGAGCGCTTCGTGGCTGTCGTTCGACGTTGCGATGATCACGGCATCGAGCCGTTCGGGGTCGAGAAACTCGTTGCTGTCGACGGACCACCAGGGCACGTTCCACTGGCTCGCGAGCGCCTTTGCCTTGGCCGGGGTCCGGCCGCAGAGCCCGACGACCTCGACGTCAGGATGTGCTCTGAGCGCTGGCAAGTACATCGAGTCGGCCCACCAGCTGGTGCCGAGGAGGCCGACGCGGACGCGGGAGTGCAATGTGGTCATGATGGTCTCGTCTCGATCTGCGTGTGTGATGGGGTTCCGTGCGTGTTGTCACAGGGCCGGCGGCGGGCCGCTTGTCGCCCGACACACCAGGGCAGGCTCGGCGACGTGGTGAGTTGCTTTGGTGCGGTTGCCGTCGAGGCGTTCCAGGAGCAGGTCGATGGCCGCTCGACCCAATTCTTCAGTGGGCTGATTGATGGTGGTGAGCGACACGTGATGCATCGCGGCGAGCGATGTGTTGTCGTAGCCGACGATCGACACGTCGGCGGGAACATCAAACCCGAGATTTTCGACGACGCCGAGAGCACCGACTGCGCTCAGGTCGTTGCCGGCAAAGATCGCAGTGGGGCGTCGATCATGCTGCATGAGCTCATGTGCGGCTTGTCGCCCGCCGGCCTCGGTGAAATCGCCGCGGACGACGTGGATGTGTTCGCCGAGGCCATGGGTGCGCATTGCTGCGCGGTAGCCGGCCCGGCGTTCGATGACGCCAGCACCGCGACCGCCGTCGATGTGTGCAATGCGTGCGTGGCCGAGGGCGACAAGGTGATCGACGACGAGCCGTGCACCGACGTGGTCATCGGTGTTGGCCGTATCGAAGACTTTGCTCGATGATGTCCGGCCGACGACCACGATCGGCGCGGTTCGAGACGTGCGTTCAAGCAAATCGTCGCTGAGCATCGAACCAGCGATCACGAGGCCGTCGGTACGGAACTGCAGGAAGGTTTCGACCGACCGCTCTTCGCCCAGTTGCGAATGGCTTGCGTTCCCGATTAAGAGCCGGTAGCCGTTGTTATCGGCTGCGGCTTGCAAACCGTCAGCGATCTCTGCAAAGAACGGGTTGTGGAGGTCGTTGAGCACGACGCCGATGGTCTGGGTTCGGCGAGACGCCAGGTTTCGCGCCAACACATTGGGGCGGTAGCCGAGTTCGTCGGCGGCAGCGAGGACGAGCTGGCGCCGGTAGTCGCTGACATTGGGGGCGTCGCGCATAACGAGTGAGACGAGCGCAGTCGACACGCCGGCGAGCTCTGCTACCTGTTGCATCGTCGGTTGTGCCACGTTCTCCCTCTCTTTCTTGCGCGTTCACGCTCGCTGTAATGTGCGATCGCGTCAGATTCGGTCGTTTTGGCCACCCGATGTCGGAGTCTTGTGCCCTCTCCGCTTGACAAGGCGTTGTGCCCCCAGTCATAGTGAGAGTACTCTTCTATTAGAGCGCTCTAATACACTTTCGTCAAGTGGCGGGTTCGAAGCATCAGCTTGAACTGGTCGTGGCCGATTCCCGAGGGGGGAACACACAGATGTCGATCATGCAGCGCCTCGCCGGCGCACCCATCTCTTGGGGTGTCTGCGAAGTTCCCGGTTGGGGAATCGAACTGACACCCGATCGGGTGCTCGGCGAGATGCAGCAACTTGGTCTCTCGGCGACCGAACTTGGTTCTGATGGCTACCTGCCCACTGACCCGGCCGAACTCAGAGATCTCTGTCAGCAGTACGACCTCACGATGATTGGCGGATTCGTTCCGGTGGTCATTCACGAGCAGAGCGAAGAGCAAGCGACAATCGAGGCAACACATCGTGCGGCCAAGTTGATGTCCGCTGCGGGCGGCACAGTCTTTGTCTCCTCACCTGTCACCGATTGGAATTGGGGCCCGCGCCGCGATCTCGACTCGCAAGATTGGCAGCATGGTGCAAAGATGTTGTCAGTTATTGACGACATCGTGGGGGAGTACGGCATGACGCAGGCGATGCATCCGCATCTGCGCACCATCGTTGAGACGCGTGACGACATTCTCAACGTGCTTGAACACTCTGATGTCAATTGGACTTTCGACATGGGCCACATGCAGATTGGTGGGATGGATCCAATGGAGTTCCTCGACCTCGCGTTCGATCGAATCAAGCACGTCCACCTGAAAGACGTCGTGATGGAAAAGGCCCTACCGGTCTTCCGTCACGAACAGTCGATCATGGATGGAGTCCAGGCCGGGATGTTCTGCAACCTGGGACGTGGCGACGTTCCTATCGGTGCCATCGTCACCGAACTCGAAGCTCGCGGGTACGACCAATGGTACGTACTCGAACAAGACGCTGCCATCACCTCGGATGAACCCGAGGCCGGTGCTGGCCCCATTCTCGATGTTCTCGCGAGCATCGAGTTCCTCACGGGGGTCGAGGCATCCGCCTCGGCTGACGAGGAAATCCACACCTAACTAAGGGGAGAACATGAAGACATCAAAGAAGCTGCTGGCAATCCTGCCCGCACTTGCACTCGTCGCTGCATCTTGCGGCGGCTCCGACAGCAGCAGTGAGGGTTCCGCTGCATCCGTCGATTCAGCAGCACCTGCTGCGACTGACGCTCCTGAAGAGGTCGATCAGACCCAGGCCGGAGACCTCACGTTCCACATGATCACCCACTCCGACGACGGCCCGTTCTGGTCCGTACTGAAGCGTGGTGCAGACGCAGCTGCCGCCGACCTCGGTGTCACGCTTGTCTGGAAGCCGGGCGTCAACGACGCACAGGTCATGGTGCAAGACATCGAAGCTGCGATTGCAGAAGGATCCGACGGCATCGCCGCATCGCTGCCCGACCCCGACGCACTCGTTGGCCCGCTCCAGTCAGCCGTCGCGGCCGGCGTCCCGGTGATCACGCTCAACTCGGGCTCGAATGACTACCAGGAAATCGGTGCACTCACGCACGTCGGACAAACCGAAGTCATTGCCGGTAACGGCGCGGGCGAACGTTTCAACGCAGCTGGCGCGAAGAAGATTCTCTGTGGTCAGCAGGAGCAGGGCAACGTCGCTCTGACCGAGCGCTGTGAAGGCCTCGCCGAGACCTTCGATGGCGAAGTCGTCATTGCATTCATGGGTCTCGACGCCGACACGACCGAGCAGCAGAACACGATCAACGCTGCTTTGGCTGCCGACACCGACATCGACGGCTTCATGGGCGTCGGTCCGGTCATCACACTCTCGGGCTTGCGTGCAGCGCAGGACCTCGGTCGTGACCTGACCATTGGTGGATTCGACCTCACGCCGGAACTGATCGGCGAGATCGAGGCCGGCAACATCGCCTTCACCGTGGACCAGCAGCAGTACCTCCAGGGTTACATGCCTGTCCTGCTTTTGTTCCTCAACGTCACCAACCAGAACACCCTCGGTGGCGGCCTCCCGATCCTCACGGGCCCCGGCTTCGTGACCCCGGAGAACGCCGCAGAGATCCTGGCGCTCAGCGAAGTGGGCACTCGCTGATCAATCAGCAATACCGCAATACCGCTATACCGCAATACCGCATTACTTAATGAACACCCTGTTGTGGGGTGAGGGCATGGGGCCCTCACCCCGCACCGGTGCACTGCTATTTCTTTGATCTCTGCGATCGACATCACTGCCTTCTGGGGGACCTGTGAGCGAACAAGACACTCCGATCGACACTCCGAGCGCCGTTGCCGCAACATCGACGGTCGACGCCTCCAATTCACTCGCCCCTGCGGCCGATGAGCGACTTCTGTACCGCTCAATCTTTCAGCGACTCTTCATCCGTCCCGAGGTCGGCGCGATTATCGGAATCGTCGGAATCTGGAGCTTCTTCTGGGCCGTTTCTGAGACCTTCGGCACGGTCGGTCAAACCTTCGGTTGGCTTGACACTGCGTCCACCGTCGGGATCATGGCCGTTGCCGTGTCGATGCTGATGATCGGTGGCGAGTTCGACCTGTCGTCGGGTGCGATGACCGGCGCCATGGGCATGCTGATCATCTACCTCGTTAAAGAGACCGGCGAACTCGGTGGACGCGGCTTTCCGCTCGTCATCGCCATTCCGCTCTCGTTGCTGGTCGCGCTCGGCATTGGTTACCTCAACGGCTTCGTCGTGGAGCGGACCGGACAGCCGAGTTTCATCATCACGCTCGGAACTTTCTTCGCTCTGATTGGCCTGAAGCTCGGCCTCGCCAAGCGCTTCGTCGGCCAGATTCAGATCGGCCGCACCGACGAGGCGGCCGACTTTGACTTCTTCCGACTGATCTTTGCCGCTGAGTGGGAGCGCAACACCCACGAGCTCGAAGTTCGCGACGCCCTTTACATCGGGTTCATCGTTGCTGGCTTTGGCATTTTGACGCTCGCAATCAGTGAGCTGTGGTTCAAACGTCGTGAGAAGATGCAGCCGGTCGGCCTGGTCATGTTTCTCGTCGGCGTCGGCGTCGGTGTGGGCGGTCTGCTCGGGCTCCACGTAACCGACGGCACTGCTGCCAACGCAGCCCTCGTGGCCGTGATGGCCATTGGCGGCTTCCTCGGTCTCTTCGGTTGGGCCACCTGGCGTTACGAGCCCTCTGCCGATCGGGGAGCGTTGTCGCTCGACTCCCAGATGCGGCGACGCCTGGGCGTGGGCCTTGCGGCGATGGTCCTCAGCTCCATCGCTGCCGTTGCCATTGACTCGTCGTCAACAAACCAGATCTTGTTCCCCTTTACCACTCAAGGTGTGCGCGTTATCCTGATCCTCGTTTTTGCTGGCATCGGTATCGGCTTGATCGCGATGGCCTCACAAGCAGCGCTGTCAGTGAACGCTGCCACCAAGTTCGTGGTGACGACGGTGTTTGCCCTGGCAATCGGCATCGTTGCTCTCACCGTCTTCGTCGACTCGTCCGACACGAAGTTCCGAGGATCGCTTTTCGGAGTGGTGCTCGCAGCGGCGGTCACGGTCCTCATCTGGGCCGTGCTGACGTTTCGCTTTGAAGAGCGGCGAACCGGATCGGCACGCGCTGATCATCTCGGAGTTCGGCTGCTGGCGCTCGGCTCGACGCTGCTGTTCGTTGGTCTCGCATTCCGCATGCTCTTCATCACCGCTGAAGAGTTAGCCGCTGGGGTGCCGCCAGCCAAGACCTCTGTGCGACTGCTGTGGTTCATCCTGTTCACGATCGCCATGATGTGGGTGCTGGCCCGAACCCGTTTCGGCAGTTGGACTTTCGCTGTCGGGGGCAACAAGGAGGCGGCACGCCAAGTGGGTGTCCCGGCCGCCCGGACCAAGACTCAGCTGTTCATGCTGGTGTCGGTCGCTGCATGGTTCGTTGGGTTGCTCGTCGCCTTCCGAATCAACTCGATCCAGGCCAATAACGGCGACGGCCAAGAATTTATCTTCATCATCGCTGCGGTCGTCGGGGGCACGCTGCTGACTGGCGGCTATGGCACGGCCTTCGGCGGCGCGATCGGCGCATGCATCTTATCGATTCCGGCCATCGGAATCTCGAGTGCTCGCTGGAACACCGACTGGCGGTTCTTAATCGTCGGCGTCATCTTGCTGCTGGCCGTGGTTTCGAACAAGTTCCTCCGGAACAAGGCCGAAGGAATCCGCCGATGAGCGGCGCTGAAGTCCGGACCGTATCAATGCCCTTATCTGAACGAGAGACCAACCATGTCTGAGACGCCGCTCCTTGAACTCGACAACATCTCGAAGTTCTACGGCAGCATCACCGCACTCACCGGGGTGAGTACCCAGGTTGCCGCCGGAGAGGTCACCTGCGTGCTTGGCGACAACGGCGCAGGAAAGTCGACTCTCATCAAAATTCTCGCTGGGGCGCACCAGCAGTCTGAGGGCACGATCCGGTTCAATGGCGAAGAGATGACGTTCGGCTCACCGAGAGACGCCCT
>CALAHA010000404.1 GCA_937891565.1 uncultured Ilumatobacter sp.
GAAGAGATGGGCCGCAGCCTGCTGTGTGCACCGTTCTTCTCGACCGTCGTGCTGGCTGCCAACGCGCTGATCCTTTCTGGTGACGACGCTGCCAAGCAGGCCCACCTCCCGGGCATCGCTGCGGGCACCACCAAGGCCACGGTTGCCTTCACCGAGCCGAACGGCAAGTGGGACGAATCAGGTATCGAAGCAACCGCTGATGCCAATGGCAAGATCACCGGCACCAAGAGCTTCGTGCTCGATGGCAACACCGCTGACCTGATCATTGTCGCAGCCAAGACTGCAGCCGGCACGAGCCTGTTCGCTGTCGCCGGTGACGCTGCTGGCCTCACCAAGACGGCGCTGTCCACGATGGATCAGACCCGCAAGCAGGCCAAGCTCGACCTCGATGGTGTGCAGGGCACGCTCATTGGAACCGATGGCGGCGGCTGGGCGATCCTTCAGGGGATGCTCGACCTCGCAGCCGTCGGCCTCGCCGCCGAGCAGGTTGGCGGAGCGCAGATGGTGCTCGACATGGCCGTCGAGTACGCCAAGGTCCGCGTGCAGTTCGGTCGCCCGATCGGTTCGTTCCAGGCCATCAAGCACAAGTGTGCCGACATGCTCCTCGAAGTCGAGTCGGCCAAGTCCGCTGCCTACTACGGCATGTGGTGCGCCGCGGAGATGAACGACGAGCTCGCCTCGACCGCTTCGCTCGCCAAGGCCTACTGCTCGGAGGCGTACTTCCACGCCGCAGCCGAGAACATCCAGATCCACGGTGGTATCGGCTTCACCTGGGAGCACCCGGCGCACCTCTACTTCAAGCGTGCCAAGAGCTCCGAGCTGCTGTTCGGTGACCCGACGTACCATCGCGAGCAGCTCGCACAGCGCATCGGTATCTGAGAACTTCAGCGCCACCCGGCGCTGACCTGAACATGACCGCCCGGCTCACTCGTGAGCCGGGCGGTTTCGCGTTGACGGCTGCTGTGGTCGGTCCCTGGCCTAGAGTTTTTGTATGCCTGTGATCACGATTGTGTTTGCTCTTGTGTCGGTGCTCTTGGTTTTCGTGATTGCAGCCGGGTCGGTCGGGCGTGAGGCGCATCGGCTTGATTCGGTGGCGCCGCGTGCGGTGTACCTGCCCGACGAGGCAGTCGACTTCGTGTGCGACCGACTGCCACAAGAGAGCCAGGCCCGGCTCACGCCTGGTGAAGTTGAACAGCTCTTGCGCTTCCACATGCAGTGGCTGCACGCCCAAGGGTTGCAGCCCGACAAAGTTGTCGATCGCAAACAGGGCATGGACGACACGGTGGTGGTGACCGAAGACAGCCTCACGGCCTACCTGCTTGGCGAGTCCGAACGAAACAACCTTGAGTTGCTCGATGACGTCGACGCCGTCCACGTCGTTGAAGCGCACCTCGCCTACTTCGATGCGATTGGAGCGGTTGGTCCGCAGGCCCCGCTCGACGACGTGATCTAGCTCAGTCCCTGTAGCTCGGTCTGGCCATTTTGGGTTCAGCCTCGTCGGCGGAGCTTCTTATAGATCGCTCGGCCTTTGGGGCCAGCAACGGCGGCGGCCTTGGCCCGGCCCTGGTGCACGTAGCGCATTGGGCCGGTCGGCTGGTTCTTCAGAGCTTCGACGTGGGAGCGCAGTACTGCGAGTTCGTTGGCAGCATTGGACGCAGCGTTGAGCGCAGCTTCATTGGCAACTGCGACTTCGGCTTCTTGGCCCATGCGGGCGTCGCGTTGCGCTTCGAGCTCGGTGGTCAGAGCGCCGAGGGTGACGCCGGCAAGCACGCTGGCCTCGGCCGGGCCGGGCGTTGATTGCCACTGCGTTGTGAGGTCGTCGATCGTGGGGAGTACATCGGCAAGTAGCGCGCGTTGCAGCACCGAACGACGACCAAACTCGTCGCGGCCTGCCTGGTCGCTGACCGGCTTGCGGACGACGAGGATCGAATCCTCCCAGTCGTAATTGCCCCAGTCAGTGAAGGCATCGACGAGATCGCAACCGACGTACTTCGCCAGAGCGACGAAACCGTCGCGGTAGAAGCGCCAGCAGTCGAGAGGGTAGCGATGTTCGAACCCGCCTGATGGAGCGATGATCACGGCGAGGCCACCTGGCTTGATGGCCCGCACGATCTCGAACATCGATGCCCAGAAGTATTCGACGTGCTCGAACGCCTGACCGGAGATAACGAGGTCGACCGAGTCACTTGGAACTTCGGTCCAGTCATATGCGTTGTCGACCTGAATGTCGACGTTGATGCCGGCTGCGATGTCGAGCCCGCGATAGTTCCATCCATTGGCATCGAAGAGGCCCTTGTACGACAGGCCCTGGTCGCCAACGACCTGGGCGCCGAAGTCGAGGATTTCGAGCGGCTGATCTCGGTACGGGGCCAGGTGGACACGGACGAATGCGTCCATCTTCTCGTACGAGGAGTCATGCATGAGATGCGACGTTACCGCCCAGGCCATCTCCTCAAAATGTTTTGAAACCGACAAGACACGGCCCGAGTCGGTGTGCTGAAATAAATGGACCAGAGAGAGGAGGTGGTCCAGATAATGCCACATAGTTATTACGGGATCCTGGAGGTGGTTGGCCGCTAGGTCGACAGGCTGGATCGCCTGGCGAATTTTCGCCAACCCCGCTGTACGTCATTGCCGCAGTTGATCCCGGTGGTGTGTTGAACTCTTGAGTTCGGCTCATGATGTCGTGCAGTCCCAAACAGTTGTGTGCAACGCCCGAGCGCCACCCGGTGCTCGGGCGTTGCCGCGTCCCGGCCAGGTTGTCAGCCAGATCGTCAGCCGATGTGGTCTGGGCTGCTGCGCCTTGGTCCGATAGATTCGTTGCTGATGGATCATCACCCGAAGTTTGAAGAGAGCCGGTTTCTGGGCGACAAGCGCACCCAGCTTGTTTATGACCTCCAATCGTGGGAAGACGACGATGTCATCAACGAATTCGTTGGTCTCGGCGTGGCGCTGTGTTTCAGCCCCGACGAGCTGCCCGAAGCCCGCAACCGCGGTTACACGCTCGCCACGCCGGGCAAGAAGCGCATGCTCCGCGCTCCCCGAGCCTGAAGTCGTTGGCCGACTATGCCTGGGATGAACGAGCGGTTCGATTCGAACGGTCTGTCACTCGCATGTCATGTAGCTCAACCGCCCGATGACGCTCGGTCGGGCCCCGGGGTCATTCTCTGCCACGGGTTTCCCATTGGTCCCCTCGATGCCCAGTTGTCGGCTGGGACATTTCCGCAACTGATCGATCGCATTGCGAGCGGGATTGGTTGCGTCGCGATGACGTTCAACTTCCGAGGATGCGGCGAGAGCGAAGGCGACTTCTCGTTGCAAGGCTGGGTCGATGACCTGCGCAACGCGATTTCGCATCTCGAGAGTGTGAGTAAGCCGAAGGGCGTGATTTTGGTCGGCACGAACACCGGCGGCTCGATTGCGGTCTGCGTCGGCGCCGACGATCCGCGAGTCAGCGCGCTTGGTTTGCTCAGCCCGCGAGCTGACTTCGACGACTGGGCCGATCATCCTCGTCGCTTCCTCGAACACGCACGTGAGATCGGTGCGATCAAAAAACCGCAGTTCCCGGAGTCGGTTGACGAGTGGGCCCGCGAGTTCCGGCGTTTCCGGCCGGTGGCGTCAGCTCGACGGTTCGCCCCGCGTCCAATGATGGTGATGCACGGTGAAGACGACGACTCGGTGCCCGTGTCCGACGCCCGCCAGCTGGTCAACGCGCACGACAATGCCGAGCTCAGCCTGTTTGCCGGCGCCGGCCACCGCCTACGTCACGACCCGCGAGCGGTTGCGGTGTTGATTGGCTGGCTCGATCGGATGCGGTCGGTGACCGTGCATCCGGCGGCTGAGAACGCCTAGCGGCTGCCGTCGAGCTGGCTCAGGTGCCACTCGTACGCCGTCTGAACAATCGCTGCGAGATCATGCTTGGCTGACCAACCGAGTGTTTTGAGCGCATGATCGGGGTTCGCGTAGGTCGACACTGGGTCCCCGGTGCGTCGTGCAACGACGTCGTGTCGAACCGGGCGACCCGCGATTGCTGCAGTGGCATTGATCACTTCGAAGACCGACGATCCTGTTCCGGTGCCGACATTGACAGCGGTCGACGTGCCACCGTTGCCGAGGTACGTCAGGGCCTTGACGTGGGCATCGGCGAGGTCTTCAACGTGGATGTAGTCGCGGATGCAGGTGCCATCAGGCGTGGCGTAGTCGTTGCCAAAAACCTTGAGCTGATAGTCGTCGAGCAGCACGGCCTTCATTGCCAGTGGGATGAGGTTGAAGCTGTAGGTCCAGTCTTCGCCGATGCGACCGTCGAAGCTCGCGCCGGCCGCGTTGAAGTACCGCAGGCTGACCGAGTTCAGGCCGTTGGTGACGCCGTACCACGAGAGGATCTTTTCGACCATTGCCTTCGACTCGGCGTAGACGCTCTCCGGGCGGATGGCGGCGTCCTCGGTGACGGGAACAGTCTCGGGGGTGCCGTTGACGGAACACGATGACGAGAACACGACGTCGCTGACGCCTGATGCAAGGCAGGCTTCGACGAGCTCGACGGTGCCTGCCACGTTGTTGCGCCAGTACTTGGCGGGGCTCTCCATTGACTCACCGACCGCCTTGTAGGCAGCGAAATGGACGAGTTGGGTGACGCCGTGCTCGTTGCATGTGGCGGTGACGAGGTCTTGATCAGCAATGTTGCCGACGACGAGCGGCGCGTCGATGACTGCCTCACGGCGCCCGAGTTCGAGTGAATCCAACACCACGACATCGCGACCGGCTGCGCGCAGCGAACGGACGGTGTGTGAGCCGATGTACCCGGCGCCGCCGGTGACGAGAACGGTTCCGTCGAGGGAGCTCATGGCTGCTGAGGATACTTGGCGGGCGGGTTGGCGAAGTAGTGATCCAGTCGCTCGACCCGGTCGACGCCGTAGACGTAGTCGAGCCACAGCAGCCGTTCGAGAAACGTCTCGGCGCGATGGTTGGCTGAGGCTGCCGGCAGATATTCGTAAGGTATTCCGGCTGTGCGTAGCGCCCCGACCGATGGCGCGTCGGTGACAACGAGGAACCGTTGGGGGAGTCGATCTTGGCATGCAACGATTTCTGAAGCCTGATGTCCGGTGGCCTCGATGACCACCAGCTCGCCGTCACCGGGAAATCGGACCGTCGGCCTGAACACCGTTCGCGAAATACGGCCGCGCGGTGTCCACGTCAGTGGTTCAGCGGCTTGCTCGTTTGGTTGGGTTGGAAGCGCGCCCTGTCGAGCCCGGGCTGCACCGCTGCTGACTGCCCGAAGTGCTTGACGGCCACGGCGCTGCCATGCGCGCTCAGACCGTCGGAGGGCACGTTGCACCCGTCGAAGCACGCGTCGCCGCAAGAGCCGGATCCCGCGCCGACGATTCCTGACAGTCGTTGCAGCATCTCGCAGTCGCGGTTCGTAACGGTCGGGAACCTGTTTGATCAACCAGAGGTAGGCGCCGCGGCCGCGCGGCCCACGCGGTCGGGGCCGCCCAGTGTCGTCAGGCGCGTTCATAGCCAACCCTCGATGAGTTGCGCCGCTATGCGGCTGCCGTCGGCGGTTGGCAGCGCGGCGAGCCGGGTTTGGATACGTGCGCGCTGTTCGTCGTCGGCGAGCGTCGCGACCGCGTCGTGCAGGGTCTGTTCGTCGGATCCGTCCCAGCGGAGGCCGAGCGCCTGATCGTGCGCCCATCGGCTCCGTGCGTCTTGGTCGTCGGT
>CALAHA010000405.1 GCA_937891565.1 uncultured Ilumatobacter sp.
GTGTCGGCGTCGGAGTGGGCGACGACACCATTGGCTGGTCGAAGAAGCGTGAGTCCGAGACTGGTCGGACAAAGCGAGGCGGCACGAACTGGGAAGACGCGCTTCATGCCCCGTTCTTCCAAGAAGGTACGCAAACCGAGTCTGGCCAACAGCGGGCCCTGACGCCCGAAACGGTCGTGTGGATCACCGATGGCCTGCCGACCATGGACCGAGACGAAGCGTTGTACGACGTGGCCGGTACGGACTATCTCACTCCAGCCAAGATCGCAGCCAATGCTGGCCGTTCGACCGGTGCCCGAATCATCGGAGTTCTCGTTGGGCCCGGCGAGGCTGGTCTTGAGCAGAGCCTTGCGGACGTCGTTGGCGGAAACAAGTGGACCGGCAGCGTCGACCCCGACACGGGTGAAATCGACATGCAAAATGCCGTGTCGGCTGACTACTTCGCGAGCGACTTCGATCAGCTCGGCGATGTGCTCCGCTCGATCATGGCCGCGCAGTGCGGAGGCACCGTGACGATCCAAAAGGAAATCATCGGTGGAACCGCCGATGGCCTGTGGACCTATTCGACGAACACCGGTGACAGCACCCTCGACCTCGGCCTGACCTCGTCGCTGACATTCGACTTCAGCTTCGATCGCGGCGAAACCGCACGCGATGTCATCATTCACGAAGCAGCCCGTCACGGATACACCTTCTCCCATGCCGAATGCACTTCCGGGGGAGTTCCGGTCGCCGGGTCGAACGTGATCCAGAACCCCGATGACGTCCCCGGCGTTCTCCTGACAATCGAGCCAGACCAAGCAGTCAGCTGCACAATGTTTTCCAACCCGGAGTGAGCAGCATGATCAGCACACGAACCCTGTCTCGAACTTCCCGCGGTTCCCGCGGACGCTTGGATCGCGGCAACATCTTGCCGATGACGCTCATCATGATGGTGCTTGGAAGCCTGATCGTCACCGCACTGATGGCTTTCGCGATCACTATTCTCCGGAACCGTCCACCGCTCGAAGAACGCAGCGATTCGCTCGAAGCTGTCCGCTCTGCGATGCGTATCGCGATCGTGATGCAGCGCGATCATGGCCCGGACGGTTGCTTCGAGTCGAGCACGTCAACGTTCCGAGTCAACAACCGTGATGTGGTCATCACGTGCGAATCGATCGCCATCGAGGACGACAACGGTGGGCGCTTTGGTCTGATCGCTACGTCGAACAACGGCGAGGGCAACGGCGCTGCGCCGGGCAATGAAGCCATGCGTGTCGGCGACGTCGACACGCAAAAAATTATTCTCAGCTCCGTCTTCGTGAACGGTGGCAACCTCGGCGGAAACAATGGTGGCCTCACAATTAATGAGGGCGAAGTCATTGCCTCGTCGTACTCGTCGGCCACCGGAACATCGATCCACCGCTACACCACACTCGATCCGGCTGTCGACATCGAGGTCGATCCGTTGACGACGTGCCGGTCGCTGTTCGGCCCCGACGTCCAAGAGACCGACATCGACTTCAACAACCAAGCCGATGGCCCACTCATCGCACCTGACGCCAATACCGAAGTCGTCGGGGTGATGTACTCCAAGGGCGGCGCACCTGACCCGCCGCCACAGTGGACGCTCGACCGCTCGACAACTGATACCTCGACCGATCTCTTCGACGCCCTCCCACCACTCGGCCTCGTTGCCGACCCAGACACCGACGTGGGCTCCACCGAAGACTTGCGAATCTGCTACCAGCAGGTACCGAGTACCGACCTCAAATACATCCCGGAGTGGCTCACGTTCTGCGATTCGCTGATCATGGCCCCCGAGATGTTCGATCAAAGCGCCGCCACCGCCACGCGGGGCGTGGAATGCCGCAACGAGCCGTGGTGGGCCTACGCCGGCTGGAAGCCCAACCTGCGTCCCGACTACATCTACCCGCACCTGCCACAGATCCCGACGTACCCTCGGTCGTCGACTCCGGTCCCCGTTGGTTCGACGAACTGCCACGTCTTCTACCCGGGCCGCTACGAGAACGCCGTCACCCTCGATGGTGTCGCGGATGATGGCGGCACCAAACAATACTATTTCGCCTCGGGCGTCTATCTGTTCAACAAGCCGTTGACCATCACCAACGGCGCATCCGTTGTCATGGGCGAGGGCAGCTATAGAAGTTGCGCATTCGATGCTGACGCAGCGTTCCTCGCCGGGTCGCCGCGCAACCACGAAATCACGGGCAAGGGCGCAACGCTCCTGCTCGGCTCAGACGGATCGGGGTCTTCCAGCTTGATCGACAACGGTTCGATTGACGTCGTTGACTCTTCACTTCGTGTGAACCGTCGGGTCGCGACCAACGCGACTCGGGCAAGCTCGGGCATCAGCGTCATGTCGATCAACCTTGCAACAGGTGGACCAGGCCCAAGCGATGTGGAAATCCCGTCCGACGCCGAAGTGCTCCTGCCTGGCTGCCTCGCATCCGAAGTGGTCGGTGACCCATCCACGACAGCCGACGACCGGCCAGAGTGCGTTGAGAGCATCAGAACGTACACATTGACGCCGAACGGATCGGGGGCCTATTCCACGGCCCTCACGTACGAACCTTCACGGCTTGGACCTGACGCCGCAATCATCCATGCCGAGCTGAATGGCTCGGAAGTGACACACAACCGAGTCCTCTTTGGTGGCAACCTGTTTGTCCCGAACGCCCGGATCGACATGAGCACAACCGAGACGAACGACGAGTACGTCGTCCGTCTGCGCAACGGGGCCGTGGCGTCGAGTTTCAATTTCGACTTTCCGACCGGCGACGCGACCAACTTCCTGATTGGCCAAGAGACCGTCACGGTCTACGAGAAACTCAAGCTCGCAGCAGTCACCACCTTTGACGGCAAGGACTTCCGTTCGGTCGCCGAAGTCGAAGTCGACACATCGAACCGGTACGCCATCAACAACTGGACCGTCGGCTCAGGCTCCGACGACACCATATCGACCACGATTGCACCGTCGACCACAGTCACCGACGGTGGAACCACCACGATTGCACCGGACGGCGGAACCACCACAGTCGCGGGAGCAACCACAACCACAACCACGACCACGACCACAGTCCCAAGCGGTCCAACCACTTCGACGGCGACGACAATTCCGGCGACGACCACGACCACTTCGACGACCACGACCACCCTCTCGCCGAACGAGCCGCATAATTACTGCACCTCGGTTGGTCCCAGTTGGACACGAGATGTGGGCGACGGCGGCTACTGGGCTGCCGAGTACCGCAACGTTCCGACGTTCAACCATCACCCGAACAACCCCTTCGACGGAGAAGCCGAGGTTACCGAGAAGAGGAATGAGGTAAATTTCAACAATAGGGAAGGACAGATCCACCCCGATATTGATAAGGACTTCTTCACTGCACGCTTCACCCGCACGGTCAACTTCTACGCAGCGTGCGAGATGCACGTGGCCATTGGCGGCGACGACGGCATGCGCCTCTACATCGACGGAGAGGCGATCCTCGGCGACTGGACAAACCACGGGTTCGTTTGGAAGTCCGGCAAGCACCAGTTCAGCAGCGGTGAACACGAGCTCGTCGTCGAGTACTACGAGCACAAGAACAACTCGTCGCTCGTATTCCAATGGGCCAAATGATTCTTTTCCGCAACGTTGCCTGTCGCTGTAACGGCGTGAACGTTCTAACCCGGCGTCACCCGCAAATGGTCTCGGTGTCTGGAGCCTGGAGCTGGATCAGGTAGTTGTGGATGGTGTCTTCGATGCAGCTGTTGACCCGGTAGCCG
>CALAHA010000406.1 GCA_937891565.1 uncultured Ilumatobacter sp.
AAGCGGTCACCGATAGCGCCCTGTCGAATGGGCCGTTCGAGTAGTCGATACGACAAGGTCGCAACGATCAGGGTCACAACGAGGACGATGATGCGATGCGGGGAGCCACGAAGACCCAGTCGAGCTTCATCGAGAATGACGAGGACGGGCCAGTGCCAAAGGTAGACGCCGTACGAGATGATGCCGAGGAGGCGCAGAGGTCGCCATTCAAGCGCTTGGCGGATCCAGGGGGTTGCCGGTCCGGCGACAATGACTACGCCTGCCGCGAGTGCGGCCAGCGTGAAGCCACCGCGGTACATCCAGGTGGCGTTCTCGGTCGCTGTGGCGGAGACGACGACCAGCACGGCGACGGACAGCAGCGCGGCGGTCGATGTCCGGCGTGATCGAGCGACGGGGACCCCGCGCAATATGGCGCCGAGGGCCGCTCCGATGAGGAGCGCCTGAGCTCGTGTGTCAGTCCCGAAGTACAGGCGGTCGACCGAACTGCCGTTGATGCTCGCAATGATCATCCACAGAGCACTCGCTGCGCCGAGGACGACCGATCCGACGATCACGCACCGCCGGGTGGTCCTGCGTGTCGCCGTCAACGCTGCAGCGAGCGCGATTGCTCCAGCGAGAATGACATAGAACTGTTCTTCGATCGACAAGGACCAGACATGACGCAGCGGTGATGCGCCGGTCACGACATCGGTGTACGTCGTGCCATCACTCACGAATAACCAGTTCGCGACATACAGCAGCGAGGCGAGGCCATGGCGACGGAGGCGCTCCAGTTCGACAGTGTTCGCCCACACCGCGGCATAGATCGCGAGCGAGGTGAGCAAGAGCAGCATCGCAGGAAGTAGGCGACGCGTCCGTCGGACAAAGAATCGACCGAGACGGATCGTGCCGCTGGCATCGACCTCTCGGACGAGGAGCGACGTCAGCAAGAAGCCCGACAGGACAAAGAACACGTCGACACCGATGAAACCGCCGGGCAAGGCGTCAGGCCACAGGTGGTAGACGACCACGGCGGCGACAGCTACCCCACGGAGTCCGTCGAGGCTTGGTACGTGAACGAACGAGGTCCCTGGGCCATCATTCATCTCTCGACGATACTCCGGCGCTGAGTAAGCTGGGGATATGCCGTATCCCAAGAAGTTGCTCAACGACTACGAAACCGTTGCCGTTGACCTTCACCCGCACTGGTGGTACTTCGCCGAACCGGTCGCAGCGCTCGTCGGTTCGATCATTCTTGGCATCCTTGCCCTCGTGTTCGACGTCGGCGGCACGTTCGGTGACATCTTGAAATGGTTGGTGCTCGTCCTCATCGTCGTCAGCGCCATTTGGCTCGTCGTCCGCTACCTCAAATGGATGACCACGAACTTTGTGATCACGTCGGACCGGCTCATCTTCCGTGCTGGCGTGCTCGCCAAGATGGGCGTGGAGATCCCGCTCGAACGAGTCAACACCGTGCACTTCAGCCAAAGCATTTTTGAACGGATGACTGGCTCCGGTGACCTGGTGATCGAGTCAGGGGCCGAAGACGGTCAGCAGCGTTTCAGCGATATTCGTCGCCCCGACCGGGTGCAGAACCTCATCCATTCGCAGATGGAAGAGAACGAGAAGCGGCGATTTACCGTAAACAACGCCAGCTCGACGTCCGACGTAGCCACGCAGCTCGAGAAGCTTGAAGGCATGCTCGAGCGCGGCACGCTGTCACCCGACGAATTTCAGTCACAGAAAGACAAGCTGCTTGGGGGCTGACGTGTCGTCTGCACGTCGAATTATCAGCTTGGTGCCGTCGAGTACCGAGACACTGCTCGAACTCGGCGGCAATGTCATTGCGTGTACGAAGTTCTGCGAGCAACCAGATATTGCTCACGTCGGTGGGACAAAGAACCCTGATATCCAAGCAATCATCGACCTTGCGCCCGATGTCGTCGTGCTCGACCGAGAAGAAAATCGCCGAGAGGACGCCAAAGCGCTGGAGGCGGCGGGAATCGAACTCTTCGTCAGCGATGTCACCGACGTGGCCTCGGCCATGATGGTTGTGGCCGAACTGTCTGCGCTCG
>CALAHA010000407.1 GCA_937891565.1 uncultured Ilumatobacter sp.
TTGGGACCACGCTCGGCGTGGTCGCCATGGTGATGATGGTCGGCGGGATGCTCGCCGTCTGGTCCGAACAGCGCACCAATTTTGTCGAGCGTGATGGCAACTGGCTTCCCAGCGGTGTCGTCATTCCTGAAGTTGCTGCCAACGTCGCATTGATTGCGTTCATTGCTATCTGCACGTTCGCTCAGTGGGCCGTGTGGGCCGCCAAGCGCAACGACCGAGGTCACGGCGTCTTCGCTCTCTCGGCGACCGCCCTCGTGGCGATCATGGTGATCAATGCGCAGGCGTTTATCTACTCCGAAATGGGCCTCGGTATCGGCGACGGCGCCTACGCCACAATGTTCTACGCCCTGACCGGTGTCTTCATGGCGTTGATGATCATCGGTGTCATTTTCTCCGTCGTCGCAGCATTCCGGTTCGCCGGAGGCCGCAGTGACAGCGAAATTCTCGCTGCCCATGCCATCTACTGGTACGCCATGTCCGTCATCTACACGGCCATCTGGTTCGTCGTCTACGTCACCAAGTGAGTTCTTGATGTTCACTACTGGTTCAAAACTCCTCATCGGCTCTTCCGTCCTTGCGACGATCGCTGCAGTCGTTTATGGCATCACGCAGAACGAGGCCCTTGGCATCGTCGGCCTCGTGTCGGTGGCCTGCGCGATGGCCTTTCTTGCTGGCGTCAACGTGTGGGCTGGCGACTCCAATCTGTCCGCGCTTGACACCACTGCGGTAGCGACGTCTGAAGCATCCGACGATCCGCCGGGCGCCAGCATCTGGCCGATGGTCTTCGCTGTCGGTGCTGCCGCAGTGCTCCTTGGCCTCGTAACGCAACAGTCGATCTTCACGATCGGCCTGGTCATCCTGCTCGCCGCTGGTGCCCAGTGGGCCGTGCAGGCCTGGGCCGAGAGCGCATCGACTGACTCGTCGACCAATGCAGCAGTTCGTGGCCGCCTCGCCAACCCGCTTGAGTACCCGCTGCTCGGGGCATTCGCCGTCGGTGGTATTGCTTACGCCCTCAGCCGCATCATGTTGTGGCTTTCAAAGACCAACACGATCGTTGCCTTCGTCATGCTCGCCACCATCATGGCTTGCATCGGATTCATCTTCGCTGCCCGTCCCTCGCTCAAGCGTGGTGCTATCGGCGGCGTCTTGAGCGTTGGAGCCGTCGCGATCGTTGCCGGTGGTGTGGCTGCCGGTGTCGACGGCCAGCGTTACATCCACGTCTATGAGACAATCGCTGCTGACGCCGCACTCGTCTGCAACTCGCCCGAAGAGTTCGAGGTCGACGAAGGTGCCAGCCAAACGGTCTCCACGAAGTCCGGCACCTACACAATTTCACTGACCGCCGACGGCAATCTTGAGTTTGACGTTCCTGGCCCGGTCAACGCGGGGGCCGAAGCGATCTCGATGCCTCGCTCGAACGCGAACAACATTGTGTTTCGAAACGACTCGGGCGAAGCACGTCGCCTCACGCTCGATCTCGGTCCCGCCCCGGTCGAAGAGGGTGCGGCAGCCGAAGAAGAGGGCCACAGCGCAGGTGAAGAACATGGCGACAAGAGCGACCGCAACCTCACGTGCACGCCGCTTGTCGAAGACGGTGGCGCTCAGCTGATCACCGTCAAGTTTGACGAGCCCAGCTTTGCCTACGCCGATGACGCCGAGGCATACCGCTTCTACGTGCCCGGCACCGATGCCGAAATCGATGTGGTCGTGCCGTGACGTACGACCTGAACATGTCCCACCAATCACCGACCACGAAAATGCAGGCTGTGGAAACCACAACTACGTTGAAGTCCGTGACCTCCTCACGGCTCGTTCGCACTCTGGTAGCGGGCTCTTTTGCTGCGTTGCTCGCTGGCTGTGCAACCGATGCACCGCAAGACACCTGGCAGCCCAAGGGCTCGAATGCCCGGATGATCAATGACCTCGACTGGGTCGTGTTCAGTATTGCTGGTGTGGTCGGCGTCGTTGTCTTTTCTGTTCTGGCGTTAGCACTCTGGAAGTACCGCGATCGCGGCCAGCCGATCCCTGAGCAAACTCACGGTAAGCCGGCCCTCGAAATCGGCCTCACGATTCTTCCGGCGTTGATTCTGGTCGGCATTGCCATCCCGACGGTTGGCACGATCATGGATCTCGCCGAGACCAACGACACCGAATGCATTGTTAACGTCACCGGCCAGCAGTGGTGGTGGGAAATTGACTACCCGGTGCAAGACGGTTGCGGCGGTATCGAAGAGCCCATCGTCACCTCCGGCCAGATGGTGATCGAAGCTGGCACGAAAGTGCTCGTGCGAGGTACGAGCCGCGATGTCATCCACTCCTGGTGGATCCCAAGCCTCAACGGCAAGCGCGATATGGTTCCTGGGCGTATCCACACCGTTCGCCTTGAAGCCGACGAGCCCGGCATTTTCGCTGGCCAGTGCACCGAGTTTTGCGGCCTGAGCCATGCCAACATGCGCATGGAAGTGATTGCGATGAACTCGACAGACTTCGCGATCTGGAAAGCCAACCAGGTCCAGGACTACGTTGCCCCGGTCGCTGGTTCACTCGCGGCCGAAGGTGAATCGACTTTCATTTCGCAGTGCTCACGTTGTCATCAGGTCGACGGCCTCACCGACTCGAACGATGAGCTGATCATTTCCCGCCCCGACCAGAACGTCTGGTCAGGCGCTGCGCCAAACCTCACTAACTTCATGACCCGAAACACCTTCGCCGGTGCATCGTGGGATTTGCTCAGCAAGGAATGCCGTCCCGGAGTCTGGGACGCCAGTCCGAGCACCATTGGTGCGGCCTACCTAGACGGTGTCACCGACAGCTGCCTCAACGAGGTCGAGCTTCGAGAATGGTTGCGAAATGCACCGGCCAAAAAGCCGATGTACGCCGACCCCGAAAGCCTCGAAGCAACCGATGGTCTCGTTCGTGGCATGCCCTACCTCGCCCTGAGCGAGGATCAGATCGACCAATTGGTCGCTTATCTGCTCGAGCGTAAGTAAGGAGCTGACAGCACATGGCAATCATTGAACGTCCAACAGAGATACCGGATACCGCCAATCGCGGGGTTCGCCCCGCACCGAAGGCGTCCACCAACTACGGCTACCTTCGTCGCCCGGTTGAAACCACTGGATGGCGCTCGTGGGCCTTCACTGTCGATCACAAGAAGATCGGCATCATGTACGGCGCCGTCGCAATGTTCTTCTTCATTCTCGGTGGCCTCGAAGCGGCCTTGATCCGCCTCCAGCTCGCCGGTCCTGACGGCACGATCCTCTCCGCCGACAAGTACAACCAGATGTTCACGATGCACGCCACCACGATGGTGTTCCTTTTTGTGATGCCGATGGCTGCGGCCTTCGCTAACTACTTCATCCCGCTCCAAATCGGTGCCCGCGACGTTGCGTTCCCCCGCCTGAACGCACTCTCGCTGTGGGTGTTTGTCTTCGGCGGCGTCTTCCTCAACACGTCGTGGTTCCTCGGCGGCGGCGCTGATGGTGGCTGGTTCATGTACGCGCCGAATAGTTCGGTTCCATTTAGCCCAACCAACGGTGTCGACTTCTGGGGCCTCGGCCTCCAGATCACTGGTATTGCGTCGCTCGTCGGTGCCATCAACCTGATTGTCACGGTGCTCAACATGCGGGCACCGGGGATGTCGATGATGAAAATGCCGATCTTCACCTGGATGGCTTTCGTGGTTCAAATGTTGCTCCTCTTCGCCATCCCCGTCATCACGGTGGCGCTCTTCCTGCTGATGTTCCAGCGAAGTTTCGGCGCCCAGTTCTTCAGTGTTGAAGCTGGTGCCGATCCACTACTCTGGCAACACCTCTTCTGGATCTTCGGGCACCCCGAGGTATACATCCTGGTTTTGCCGTCCTTCGGCATCATCTCTGAGGTCCTTCCGGTCTTCTCGAAGAAGCCGTTGTTCGGCTACCCATTCGTGGTGTTCTCCGGCGCTGCGATCGGTTTCGTCGGATGGGGCGTGTGGGCCCACCACATGTTCGCCTCGGGCCTCGGCCCGGTCTCGGTAGCGGTGTTCTCGGTGGCCACCATGGCGATCGCCGTCCCAACCGGTGTCAAGATCATCAACTGGACCCTCACGCTGTGGGGCGGCAAGTTGACGTTCACCACGGCCATGCTGTTCGCTGTTGGCCTCATCGTGCAGTTCACGATCGGCGGTCTCTCGGGTGTCACGCACGCAGTTGCTCCGTCTGACACGCAGCAGACCGATACCTATTACATCGTTGCGCACTTCCACTACGTCATCTTCGGTGGTGCCGTGCTCGGCCTGTTCTCCGGTTTCTACTACTGGTGGCCGAAGGTCTTCGGAAAGCTCCTCAGCGAGTCCTTGGGTAAATGGAACTTCTGGCTGATGATCGCGGGTATGAACCTCACCTTCGGTCCCATGCACATCATTGGTCTGCAAGGCCAGCCACGCCGTATGTACCGTTGGACCGAATTCCGTGCGGGCGAAGGATTCTTCAACCTCGGCTTCTGGAACCTCGTCGCCACGATCGGCACGTTCGTCCTTGGCGTCGGCATCCTGCTCTTCCTGGTCAACATTTGGATCACGCATCGTCCCAACTCGAAGACTCCGCCGGCACCTGCTGACCCCTGGGATGCACGCAGCCTCGAGTGGATCACCAGCAGCCCGCCGAAGGAGTACAACTTCGCTCGCACGCCGCAGGTGTCCCAGCTCGACGAGTTCTTCCACCGGAAGTACGAAGACGTCGGTGAAGGTGACAAGCACGAGTACGTGCAAAAGATGACCGGCGAAGAGGTCATTCAGTTCGAAGAGGACAACGCCGATCCGAATATCCACCTCCCGGCTCCGTCTTACTGGCCAATGGTTCTTGCGTTCGCTCTGCCTGTCATGGCGTATGGCGTCATTTACAACACATTGCTGATCGTCGCTGGCGCAGCAATTGCAACGATGGCGATGTTCGGTTGGGCTCTCGAGCCTGCTGACGCCGAAGCATCCGACTTCGATCCGCCCGTCGAAGGCGATGAGATGAGCAAGGAACTCGCCAATGTCTGAGTCGCTCATCTCCGACACGGTGAAGGACGCCGTCGAGATCGTTAAAGACCATCATCACGACGTGCACGACCACGACGTCCACGGGGGCGACGATCATTCCGGTGATCATGGTGGCCATCACACGTCACTTGGTTTGTCGAACACGAAGTTGGCTATGTGGCTCTTCCTCGGTTCGGAGTGCTTGCTGTTCGGCGGTCTGATCTCCACCTACATGCTGTATCGCAACCGGCACTCTGAGAACCTTGGGCCTGATCAGCTGTGGGACATCCCGTTCACGTCAGCTACCAGTTTCGTGCTTCTCACGTCGTCACTCACCATGGTGCTGGCGGTGTCGGCAGCAAAACGTAAGGACCTTCGTAATACGAAGATCTACCTCGGTGTAACGGCGCTACTCGGCGGTCTCTTCTTGGCCGGTCAGATTTACGAGTTCACGGTCTTTTACCGTGAGGGGTTGGGATTCACCACGAGCTTGTTCTCGTCGAGCTTTTTCACCCTCACAGGTTTTCACGGTGTGCACGTCTCGATCGGCATCATCATGCTGGTTGCGATGATCGGCATGCTTTCGAAGGAGAAGGTGTCAGGCGACGAGGCAGAGGCGGTCGAAATGGTCGGCCTTTACTGGCACTTCGTCGACATCGTCTGGATCATCATCTTCACGCTCGTCTACTTGATTCCGGCTTGATTCATGACTGACACACTCGAAACTCCTTCCTCCCAAGACGAGCACGCGGCCGACGAACACCACGGCCCAAGCGACAAGCAGTTCGTCACGATCTTCCTCATCCTCGCCGCAATCACTGCGGTCGAGGTGGCCGTCACCTACATCGACATTGGTCCGTTGTTCTTGCCGGTGTTGCTCGGCCTGATGGTCGTCAAGTTCTTCACTGTTGTGCTGTACTTCATGCACATCAAGTTCGACAACAACGTGTTTGGTCGTCTGTTCTACATCGGGCTCGGCTTGGCCGTCTTTGTCTACGCTGCGGCGCTTTCGACATTCCAGTTCTTTGCTGGCTGATCGCAGCCTCTACGTGACCGAAGCCGCCGTCGCACGACTGGGCGCGTTGCCAAGCGGGTTCTAGGATTATCTCCGTGATCGATCAGGCTAACGACATCGCACTTGCCGTCGACCCCTGGCGGTTCCAGTGGCATCCTGAAGTTTGGTTGCTTGTCGCGTTTTTAACCGGATCCTTCGTTTACATGGTCCGAGTGATCGGTCCAAAAGCGGTGCCGATTGGCGAGCCGGCGGTGACACGCAAGAACGTGTACGCCTTTATCGGTGCAATGTTGACGCTTTGGGTTGCCAGTGATTGGCCGCTGCACGACATCTCCGAGGAGTACCTGTACTCGGCGCACATGTTGCAGCACATGA
>CALAHA010000408.1 GCA_937891565.1 uncultured Ilumatobacter sp.
CGTGCTCGTCGAGGCGGGGCCCCGTGTGCTCGGTGCGTTCACCGAGAAGCTGTCGGCGTCGGCCGAGCGCCAACTTGCCAAGCTCGGTGTCGATGTGCAGTTGTCGACACCGGTCATTGCAATTGATGAGCATGGGGTGACCACCGAAGCTGGCATCATTCCCGCAGCCACCGTTTTGTGGGGTGCCGGAGTGGCTGCATCGCCGCTCGGCCGAGCTGTCACGGATGACGCCGATCGGGCGGGCCGTGTGCCAGTGAGGGCCGACCTCAGTATCGAAGGACACCCCGAGGTGTTCGTTATCGGCGACCTTGCTGCGGCCCAGTCGGACGGCAAGGCGGTGCCCGGCGTGGCTCCTGCTGCAACACAGGGCGGCCAGCACGCCGCCCGTTGCATCGTCGCAGACTTGGCGGGTAATAGCCGGCCGCTCTTCAAATACAAGGACAAGGGATCGATGGCCACGATCGGTCGGTCCAAGGCGGTTGCCTACCTCGGCCCGAAGCTCCAATTTGGTGGCTACTTCGCCTGGCTCGTGTGGTGGGTTGTACACATCATGACGCTCATCGATTTCCGCTCGAAGGCCAGTGCGATGTCGAACTGGGGTTGGCAATACCTGACAGGCCAACGAGTCGCCCGGCTGATCACTGGGCGATCGTCGGGCCACACCAATGTGTGACCACAGCACGGTGTGACCACAGTAAGAACTCTTCCAGATTGCCGAACCAATCGCTGACAGACGTCGCAGTTGAAGTCACGGCGCCTGGCGACTACCAGTCGGTGGGCGCGTAGTCTTTGAGGAACTGGCCCCATACGTGGGTGCCGGTGTTCAGACCGTCGATGATTGGGTCGACGATTCGAGCCGCACCATCGACGATGTCGAGTGGCGGATGGAACCCGTGTTCGGCGGTTTTTGCTTCGGCGATTGCCACAGGGTCTTCGTCGCTGACCCAGCCGGTGTCGACGCTGTTCATGTTGATGCCTGACGCGTGATAGTCGGTTGCCGAGGTGCGTGTCATCATGTTGAGCGCCGCCTTGGCCATGTTCGTGTGCGGATGCTTGGTGGTTTTGCGCGGCCGGTAGAACTGGCCCTCGACGGCTGACACGTTGACGATGTGCTTGTGGTCGCCCGGCGTTGCTTCCATCAGGGGCTTGAGCCGGGCATTCAACACGAACGGTGCAACGGCGTTGACGAGTTGGGTTTCCAACAGTTCGACCGACGAGACCTCGTGCAATTGGAGTCGCCACGAATTTCGACCGCGCAGGTCGACCTGCTGGAGATCCTGATCAAGCTGGCCCGCCGGAAAGAGCGTGTCGGCCGACGGTTGATCTTCCGGAAGCAGCACTGTTTGGGAGAGTTCGGCAGACCGGGTCAGACCTGGAGCGTCGGCCGAGGTGCTCGGTGTGAGTGGAGCGGTGCTGTTTGGGTCGGTTGCCGTGCCAATGGACGCAGGACCACGGAGCTGCTCGTACGAACCAACGAGTTGCAGTACTTCGGCTGGCAGCGTGTCGAGCGCGGCGGTCTCAACATCCATCATGTGTTCGTAGAACCCGGCTGGGCGGCGCACTGTCTGGCAGGCGTTGTTGATGATGGCATCGAGCCGCGTGCGAGTTGCTGAAACGTGAGCGCAGAACGCCTCGACACTCGGTGTGTGGCGTAGGTCGAGGCCGAAGACTTCGAGTCGGTCACCCCACTCGGTAAAGTCTGGCTCGGCTGCGTATCGTGCCGCGGCATCACGCGGGAACCGTGTGGCGACGATCAGTTCAGCGCCGCATCGGAGCAGCTTGATGCCAGCCTGATAGCCGATCTTGACGCGACCACCGGTGAGCAGAACGACCATGCCGGTCATGTCGGCGAGCTCGCCGCGCTTCACGAAGTTCAGGGTGGCGCAGGCTGGGCAGAGCTGGTCGTAGAAGTGATGGATCTCGCGATAGCGCACCTTGCAGATGTAGCAGTGCTGTTCTTCGACCGTCTCCCGGAACGGGGGTTCGTCAAGGCGGTCCCCAACATCGCGTTGATCGAAGTCGTGAGGCGCGAAGACATCAGGGGTGGTGAAGACCGGGCGGCTGCGCAGCGTTCGGATGCCGGTTTCGTCGAGGGTCTGCTCGTCGGCGCGGACCCGGTCCTGGCGGCGCTGCTGCTGGAGCAGCTTCGTGCGTCGCCGGCGAATCTCGGGGTCGGGATAGAACACATCGCCAGCTGCATTAAAGAAGGCAGCCTTTTCTTTGGCGTCGAGCTGTTCGAGAAGCTCAGGTGCTGCAATGACTGAGCGGAGCACGTCCATTGCTCCGAGCAACTGCTCGCGCACGCTCTCGTCGGGTTGCGCTTGGTCCACGGTCGAAACCTACCGGCGCGGGTCGCGAGCTAGCGCGGCAAATGTGATGGCGGCGGCATGGCCGACGTTCAGCGAGCTCGCACTTGGATCGATTGGAATCGTGACTCGACGTGTTGCAGCAGCGAGCGTCTCCGGTGCGACACCCGAGTTCTCGGCGCCAAGAACGATCGCCAGCCGCTCGGGGGTGGCGAGGTCCCACACGCTGTCAGCCGTGTCAGAGCGCGACATCGCCCACGAGTCAAAACCATGGCTGTGGAGCGTGTCAAGGAAGTGCAGCCACTCCTGTGGACTTGGCTGAGCGACTCGCATTTGCAGGATCTCGCCCATGCTGACTCGGACCGTCCGCCGGTGGTAGGGGTCGGTGCAGGTTGGGCTGAGCACCATGCCGTCGATGCCGAACGCCCTCGCCACACGCGCAATCGCACCGACGCTCTCGTCGTCGCCCAAACCGTCGAGCACGATGAGCCGGTTGCCCGTCGCTGCCAGTTCATCGACGGTAGCCAGTGGTCGACGGTCGGCAGAGACGAGGACACCACGCGGGAGGTCGAAGCCGACGATGTCATGCATCACGTCGCGTTCTGCCACGTAGACCGGGACCCCCTGGAGCTCCGGGCGGTCAAGGAACGGCTGAAAGCGTTTCACCCTCGATGGCGAGAGAAGGGCTGAGCGGAAGTGGTGCTGCGAGTCGCAGAGGCGCTCGATCGACATCCAGCCCTCGGAGATGAAGAACTCGTTGCCTTCGATCTTTCGTCGTGCTGCCCCGTCGCCAAGTTGCCGGTAGTCCGATACGAGCGGATTGTCGGCACTTGTCACCGTGAGCGCGCCGTTCATCGACACGACGGTAGGCGAGTGAGCGACCCAGATGATGTCTGGCTGCCGACATCGAATCGATTCTCGACCTCCGAACGCTGCGTCGTTTCGAGCGCACGGCCCATCTCGAAGTGTGGGGCCCGCTCATCTGATTGTCGTTGGGTCAGGCCGAGGAAGTGAATTGAGGGTGACTCTGGAATGATTCGTCGATGAGCACACCGCTGCCCCTCGACGACATCCGAGTGATCGAGATCGACAGTTGGATGGCTGCGCCGAGTGCGGCTGCGATCCTGTCCGACCTCGGTGCCGACGTGATCAAGATCGAGCCGCTGTCCGGCGACCCGATGCGCAACACCACACGGCCCGCCAAGGTTGACGGTGCGTTTAAGGGGTATGACTTTCAGTTCGACGTCGACAACCGTGGCAAGCGTTCGATCGCCGTTGACCTTGCGTCGGATGTGGGGCGCAACATCGTGCACCGGCTCTGCGAAGGCGCGGACGTGTTCCTCTGCAACCTGCTCCAACATCGCCAGGAGAAGTTCGGTCTCTCACCCGCTCAGCTTTGGGAAACGAACTCGAAGCTCGTCCATGCAACCCTGACCGGCTACGGAACCGACGGGCCCGAGGCGTGGCGCCCCGGATACGACGTGACGGCGTTCTTCGGACGGTCAGGTCTGTACGACTCGATGCGCGACGGCAACGAAGGACAGGTCGCCATGGCTCGACCAGCCCAGGGTGACCACACGACTGGCCTTGCACTGCTCAGTGGCATCCTCGCGGCACTTCGGCTTGCCGAACGGACCGGTACCGGCCAGGCCATCGAGACCTCGCTCTTCGAAACGGCAGTGTGGACGCTCGCCACCGACTACGGCATCACCGCCGTCGATCAGGCGCCGGTCCGGCGACGCTCACGCCAGCAGCAGATCGTTGCCACGGCCAACCGATACCCGTGTGGCGACGGCAACTGGGTCGTATTCAACATGCCGGAAGAAGCGGCATGGCCACGTTTCTGCAGAGCGCTCGGTCTCGAACATCTCCTCGATGACGATCGCCTGCAGGACATCAAGGGTCGATTCGACAACATGGCTGAGGTCGTCGACCTCGTCGACGCAGCGCTGAGCGCTCGCCCGCGTGACGAGTGGGGGCCCATCTTCGACGAGCAGCGCCTGATCTGGGGCCCCGTGCTCGGGCTCCACGAAGTGGTTTCTGACCCGCAGGCCGAGGCGATCGACTTGTTCCCCACCATCGAGCACGCTGAACACGGTGAGTACCGCACAGTCCGGGCGCCGATTCGTATTCAAGGGGTTGACACATCGCCGCGTCGGTCGTCGCCCACGCCGGGCCAACACACCCGTTCGGTACTCACCGATGCCGGCTTCGACGACGCGGCGATCAACCAACTGATCGCCGATGGCAAGGTCGCCCAGCACGAGACCTGACGGCGGTCAGACCTCATTTGGATCGTCCCCATATTCGACCGTCGTGTCACACTCTGGTCTGACCGAGGTGCGACACGACCCGTCGCCACGATTCCCTGCTTCGTTGTTGCTCTCCAAGAGCGATCAAGCGGGCTGTGGACGCGAGACTCTTGCGATGATCGAACACTTTGTCGACCTTGAGACGACTGATGGCACGATGAACACGTTCATTGTGCACCCCGAGGAACATGGCCCGCACCCGCTCGTCCTCTTTTTGATGGACGCACCCGGGATGCGCGAAGAGATTCGCGACATGTCCCGTCGGCTCGCCACAGCCGGCTACTACGTCATGGCGCCGCACCTGTACTACCGCGACGTCGAGCACTACAACGTGTTCGAAACCGGTGACCGAGAGCGCATGTTTGAGTTGATGGGCGCGCTGTCGAACGACCGCGTGACCGCCGACGCACGCGCACTGATTGCCCATGCCGCTCGCGACGACGCCGCCTCGACCAACAAGGTCGGTGCAGTCGGCTACTGCATGAGCGGACCGTTCGCCGTCTACCTCCTCGGTCAAATGCCGGGCCAGGTCGTCGCAGGAGCGTCGCTGCACGGAGTAGCGCTCGTCACCGATGCCGCTGATTCGCCACACCTACAGTTGGCTGCGGCTGCCGGCGAGGTCTATGTCGGCGCAGCCGAGACCGACAGCTACGCCCCGCCCGAGATGATCGACGCATTCGAGGCGGCTCGCATCGAATCTGGATGTGCTGGCCGAACCGAGTGGTACCCCGGGACCGAGCACGGTTTCACGTTCCGCGAACGCGGACCGCTGTACGACAAGGATGCATCCGAGCGCCATTGGGAACGGCTCCACGACCTGTTCTCTCGTGCGCTTCGCTGATGCCTGATGACGACAACACAGCGCTCGACGAGGTTCGGACCATTGTCGGCGGGTTGCTGATGTCGGACGTGGTGCCAGGCCCCGCAACGGAGAGTCAATGAACTCAAAAATTACACTGGTGACCGTCACGTTGGTCGCCGTGCTGATTGGTGCGAACTTCACTGCGCTCAAATTCGCACTCGACCACACGACCCCATTAATGCTGGCCGGTTTGCGCACCGTCGTTGGAGGAACGTTCTTGCTGTCATTCGCAGTGCTTCGCGGCGAGAAAATTCCGACGCGTCGTGAGGACCTACAGCGGATCTTCGTTGTCAGTTTCAGCATCACCACGGTGTCGAGTGGACTACTTGTCGTCGGCGTCAGCCGGGTGCCTGCTGGCCTGGCCTCGCTGATTTCAAGCACGATGCCGCTGTTCACCGCAGTTCTGGTCCTCCTGCTCCTCGGCAGTCGGCCGACGCGACTCGGGATCATTGGCCTCCTGATTGGCTTTGCCGGAACAGCCGTGTTGGCCTCGCCATCGCTGGGTGGCGAGTCGGCGGCCTTCGGTATTTTGGCGCTCGTCCTGTCGGCACTCGCCTGGTCGTTCGGCACGGTATTCATGAAGTGGAAGGACTTCTCCCATATCTCGCCGGTGATGATCGTTGCAGTGCAGTTGCCGATGTCGGCGGCCGTGCTGATTCCCTTCGCGCTGATCGTCGAAGGGACGGGCGGCACCGACTGGTCGCTCGGGCTTTTCGTACCGCTGTTCTATGCAGCGGTTCCGGCCAACGCGGTGACGTTTGCACTGATGGCAACGGTGGTCCGCCGCGCCACACCAACGCAGGCAGCCTCGACGGCATACATGATCCCGCTGTCCGGTGTGTTCTTCGGCTGGCTGATCAGAGACGAACGGCTCGGCCTCGTCGAAGTGCTCGGCGGTGCGCTCGTGGTGCTCGGCGTGTACTTGGTGGTTACCGCGTCGGCGCGAGCGGCAGCACTTCCGAGGCGAGGTCAAAAAGGGGCAGTTGGCCATTGACCATCCGTGAGGGGCAGCCAGTATCCGAATGGGCAATGCGCGGGCATCGACGAGGAGGCGGCCTACGAGCTTCTGGCGTCCAGCTAGCAAGACGTTGGTGACGATGATCCCGAATTCTTCACCGCCCAGTCGTGCCGCAATGTCGGTGTCGCGAATGGTGTTCTGAATGACGCTTGCGACGAGCTTGATCGTGCCACCTCGGGCCTGATTGTCGCGGGTTTGGTCGGATCGCGGAGCCGGGTCGAGGCCACGCAATGTCCCAAAAAGCTCACGATCGGGGAGGGTGACTGCCCAGAAGCCCATCGGCAGGAATGTCTTGACGTAGTCAACGACCGCCGCTGACGCTTCATTGAAGTCCAGGCCCGGTTGGGCGACGAAGAACCTGCGTGGCGGTTGCGGCCGATCAGAGCTATGCGTTGGGGACGTGTTGCTCCTGGACACGTCGCAGCCCAACGGTTCGATTCCGGCAACTTCTGTCAGATCCATCCGACGATGCGCGCCACCGTCGTGGTCAACTGAAACAGGTCGAAGCCATGACACTCACACGCACGTTCCAAATCGTTGCCGCTGTTTGCCCTCTGGAGGTCACGCACTGAGGGCGGGTGGTTCGGATTGCGTTCGGCAAGCAGCTGACAATCGCCGACCGGGCGCTCTTAACTCCGGGTCCAGCGCTTGATGACGCCGCGAAACGGATCGTCGGGGGCCTCAGTCGGTTCTTGTGATGCGTCGTAGTACGGCACGTCACCAATGATCGTGACGCGCTCGACTCGACGCACGTTCGGCCAGTAGTCGGACACGGCATAGTGCTGGCACGACCGGTTGTCCCAGAACGCGATTGAGTTCGTCTCCCACTGGAACCGCACCTGGTACTCGGGGTAGCTGGCCTGGCGGTACAGGATCTCGAGCAATTCCTTGCTGCCGTCGGGATCCATGCCAACAATCTCCTGCGTGAAGCCAGCGTTCACGTAGATCGCCTTGCGACCGGTTTCGGGATGGGTACGGATCACCGGGTGCTCGGGATTCGGATACGTCGCATCGAACTTTGCGATTTCCTCATCGGTTGCCCCTCGCTTGCGCAGACCTCGGCGAAATCCTGCGAAGTCGTGTCGCGCCACTTGACCATCTACTCGGTCCTTGATGCGCTGCGGGAGGCCGTCATATGCCGCATACATGTCGGCAAAGAGTGTGTCGCCGCCAGCAGCGGGCCCTTGGAGTAACCGCAGGATCGAACCGAGTGACGGGTCGGCTCGCCACGTGACGTCGGAGTGCCAGAGGTTCTCGTAACCAGCAGAGTCTTCGTCGTGCGTGATGGCGAGCACTTCGGGAAAGCCTGGCTTTTCAGGTGCGAACGGATGGATTTCCAGCTCGCCGAAGCGGCGGCCGAACGCAAGGTGCTGCTCGGTGGTGATGTCCTGGTCGTGAAAGAAGAGCACCTTCCAGTCGAGGAGTGCTTGGCGGATGACGCCGATCGCCGCATCGCTGAGCGTCGAACTCAGGTCGACACCACTCACTACGGCACCGATCGTCGGGGACTTCTGCCGCACGACAATCTGGTCTGCGTCGCTGGTGTCGATACCCGAGATGGGTTGAGCATCAATCGCGGTCATCTCCAAAGACTAATCGGGTGTGACGTCTGACTGGGGAGTTGATGGCGCCGTGGTGCAGTCTTGGTGCCATGAGAGCTGCAGTTCTGAACTCGGTCCCGGGCATCCTCGACATCGAAGACGTTGAAATCGGCGAACCCGGTCCACGCTAAGTACTGATCCGAACGGCTGCTGCCGGCATCTGCCATAGTGACCTGCACTTCATGGAGGGCAAGTACCCGTCAACGTGTCCGTCAATCCTTGGGCACGAATCAGCAGGCGTCGTCGAAGCGGTGGGCTCAATGGTCCACTACGTCCAACCAGGCGACCACGTCATCACCTGCCTGTCGGCGTTCTGCGGTCACTGCTCGCAGTGCACCGACGGCCACCTTGCCCTCTGCGAAAACAAAGACACCGAACTGGTCCGTGGCCCCGGCGAGGCGCCTCGACTGTCACGCAACGGCGAGCCGGTCAACCAGTTTCTGCACCTGTCGTCGTTCGCCGAAAAGATGCTGGTGCATGAGCAAGCGCTCGTGAAGATCGACAAAGACATGCCATTCGACAAGGCGGCGCTGATTGGTTGCGGCGTCACCACCGGTCTCGGTGCAGTGTTCCGCACCGCCAAGGTGGCCCCGGGCGAAATGGTCGCGGTCATTGGTTGCGGCGGCATCGGCCTGTCAGCAATCCAGGGCGCCCGCATTGCCGGGGCTAACAAGATCATCGCCGTCGACACAGCGCCGGCCAAGCTCGAACTCGCACAGGAGATGGGCGCCACGCACGTCGTCAATGCCGGCGATGTTGACGCGGTTGCAGCGGTGAAGGAATTGACCGGCGGGGGAGTGCATCATGCATTCGAAGCCGTCGGCCTCAAGCAGACCGCCGAGCAGTCGTTCCAGATGCTGCGCAAGGGCGG
>CALAHA010000409.1 GCA_937891565.1 uncultured Ilumatobacter sp.
GCACCGACCTGCGTCGGTTGATTGTGGTGCAGGGCGACACCGAGCCAGCCTCCGTCGAACAGCAACGGCTGCTCGGCGCTACCGCTCCGTCGCTCTACGATCTCCGCAACTTGTTCCAGGTCAACGTCGAAGAGGGCCGTCACCTGTGGGCAATGGTGTACCTACTGCACCGTTACTTCGGCAAGGACGGTCGCGACGAAGCTGACGCCATGCTCGAACGCAACTCGGGCGACGCTGACCAGCCGCGCATCCTCGGGGCCTTCAACGAAGAGACACCTGACTGGCTCTCCTTCTTCATGTTCACCTACTTCACCGACCGCGACGGCAAGTACCAGCTCGGCGCACTCCGCGAGTCTGCGTTCGATCCCCTCAGCCGGACCTGTGACTTCATGTTGAAGGAAGAAGCGCACCACATGTTTGTCGGGGCGACCGGCGTCGGGCGTGTCATCCAGCGCACCGCCGAACTGATGAACGAGTTCGACACCACTGACGTCATGAGCCACGGTGGCATCAACCTCGACACGCTGCAGAAGTACATCAACTTCCACTACTCGGTCTCACTCGACCTTTTCGGCAGCGAGAAGTCGACGAACGCAGCGAACTATTACGCAGCTGGCCTGAAGGGGCGCTACGGCGAAGACAAGTACGACGACGATCACGTTTTACTCGACCTCGAAGCTCAGTACCTCACCGTCACCAATGGTGCGATCACGACCGAGACCCTGTCGGCTCGTGCGCTCGTCAACCACGAACTTCGGAGCGAATACACCGTCGATTGCGCGAAGGGCCTGCGTCGCTGGAATCGGACGCTTGCCGAGCACGGCATCACGACCGAACTGGCATTGCCGCATGTTGGCTTCAACCGTGAGGTCGGAGTGTTCCGTGACCATGACGTCAGCCCTGACGGCCGCGTCCTGAGCACTGCTGAATGGGCAGAGCGACGCGACGACTGGCTACCGACCGATGCCGAGAAGGTGCATGTTGGCTCGTTGATGAAGGCGGCGTTCGGGCCTGGTGAGATGGCAGGTTGGATCGCTCCACCGTCGACAGGCATCAACACGCAGGCAGTTGACTACGACTACGTGCGGATTTAGCTGTACTCGGCCGGGACGCTGATGATTCCTGATCCGCTCGTCGCAGTGGTTTCTGTTGTTGCGGTCGGCAGCTGTCGACTTCGCACAGCGACGTGGGGGAGCGGTCCCGTCGAGATCGTGCTCTTACACGACGGACTTGGCTCGATTTCGCAGTGGCAAGAGACTCCTGCCGACATTGCAGCGGCAACCGGTGTTGCCGTGATGGCTTACGAGCGCGCTGGGCATGGCGCCTCGACACCGGTGCCCGACGGGCCTTGGCCGACCGATTGGTTGCATCGCGAGGCGAATGTCTTCGGTGACCTGCTGCGGGAAATGGAAATTGACGAGCCGCTCCTCGTCGGCCATTCCGATGGAGGAACGACTGCGCTACTCCACGCTGCTGGCGGTGGAGCGTGCCGAGGAGTCGTTGCGCTCGCAGCCCATTCGTGGGTCGAGCCGTGCTGCAGCGAAGCGATTATCGCGATGCGGCGGTCCTCTCATCGGATCGTTGCCAGCCTCGCAACGCACCACGACGCCCCTGCCGAGCTGTTTGAAGCGTGGAGTAACACATGGGTGAGCGATGCTTTCGCGACCTGGAACGTCCGGCCGCTGCTTGCTTCAATTACCGCGCCGACGTTGGTCGTGCAGGGTGATCAGGATCAGTACGCCACCGATGCGCAGCTGACCGAAACCGCGGCCGCCATCGGGGCGAACGCCACCATGATGCGCCTGGCTGGTGCTGGCCACATCATCCACCATGAGCAGCCGGCGGTTGTCGCCGCGCTGGTTGCCGAGTTCTACAATCGCATGGGCGCCACCTCGACGCCGACGCAGGGAGACTGACATGCACGATCATTTCAACGTCAGCGAGTGGCTCGTCGACCGCCACATCGAAGCAGGAAACGGCGACCGCATCGCGATTCGCAGCGGTGGCTCGTCGTTCTCCTACGCCGACGTGCTGCGTCGCGTCGAGGCGGCTGCAGCAGGGCTGCGCGCACTCGGCGTGCGTTCGGAGGAGCGAGTCGCGATGGTGATGCTCGACTCGGTTGAGTTCGTCGCAATGTTCCTTGGTGCACTGCGGATCGGAGCGGTGCCAGTGCCGATGAATCCGCTGCTTCCCGGCCGGGACCTCGGTGTGATCGTTGCTGACTCGCGTGCACGCGTCGTTGCAATATCGGCCGCACGCGAACAGTCGCTCGTCGAGCTTCGCGCCGGTGCCCCTGACGTAGAGACGGTCATCACGTCCGGTACAAGTGGCGACGATCAACTGGGGTGGGCCGACTTCGTTGGCGCAGGTTCGGACGGATCAGTTGCTGATACCTGGGCCGAGTCGCCTGGTTTTTGGCTCTGCACGTCCGGGTCGACCGGGCAGCCGAAGTTGGCAATGCACCGCCACGCCGATATCCCGGCAACGTGCGAGACGTACGCCGACCAGGTCCTCGGGATCACCGCCGACGACATCTGCTTCTCGGTCGGGCCGATGTTTCACGCCTACGGCCTGGGCAACTCGCTCACCTTCCCGTTCTCGGTCGGCGCCACTGCGGTGCTCGAACCAACTCGGCCACCAACACCGCAACTCGTTGCCGACATCGTGACGAGCGAGCGCCCCACACTGTTCTTCTGCATCCCGACGTTCTACGCAGCGCTCCTCGCAGCGGACCTGGCCAACGACTCATTCGCGTCGGTGCGCTTCGGCGTGTCGGCAGCAGAAGCACTTCCGGCCGAGACGTTCGAGCGGTTCCGAAAGCGATTTGGCGTCACAATCCTCGACGGCATTGGGTCGACCGAGCAGCTGCATATCTATCTTTCCAACGCCCCGGCAGGGTTCCGCCCAGGAACAAGTGGTCGGGCCGTACCCGGCTACGAGGTCCGCGTTGTTGACGAGTCGGACAACGACCAGAGCGTCGACGTTCCAGGCCAACTCCTGGTGCGTGGCCCGTCGGTTGCCACCGGATACTGGTGCCGCAGCGATACGACCCGAGCAACGTTCGAGGGTGAGTGGATGCGGACCGGTGATCTCTATGCGGTCGATGCCGACGGATTCCACACATACCTCGGCCGAGTCGACGACATGTTGCGCGTCGGTGGTGAATGGGTCTCGCCGGCTGAAGTTGAGGGTGTCCTCATCGAATATCCTGACGTGCTTGAGGCCGCGATCGTCGGCCTGCCCGACGATCAGAACGTGACTCGTCCGGTGGCGTTCGTCGTCGCCGTCGATGGGGCAACGCCGTCGGTTGACGACCTGACCGAGCACTGCCGGTCGCGGCTGGCGGGCTACAAGCGGCCCAAGGTGTACCGCATGGTCGACGAGCTTCCGAAGACTGCCACCGGCAAGATCCAACGTTTCAAGCTGCGCACGCTCTGACATCTCGCTGCCGACGTCGCCGCCCAAGTCGCTGCCAAGTCGCTGCCCAGTCGTAGATGACGCCACGGCAGGAGGCCAGATGAGGCCGAGTCGTAGGGTCAGCTGGATGGAACTGAACGATCGAGTTATCATCATTACCGGAGGGGGCTCCGGCATCGGGGAGGCCCTGGCGCACGCAGCACATGCTGCAGGGGCGCGCCATGTTGTCGTTGCCGATCTCGACGAGGCAGCAGCCGAGCGTGTTGCGGCCGAAGTTGGCGGCACCGGGGTCGGCATCGACGTCCGTGACGAGCAGGCAATTATTGCCATGGTCGAACAGACCGAAGCAGCGCACGGCCCGATCGACGTCTTTGTCTCGAACGCCGGATACGTCACGGCCGCCGGGCTCGAAGACTCCAACGAGCGAATCAACCACATGTGGGAAGTCCATGTGATGAGCCACATCTACGCAGCTCGCGCCGTGGTGCCCTCAATGATCGCTCGCGGGGAGGGCTACCTCTTGAGCACGGCATCGGCAGCCGGCCTCCTCACACAGATTGGCTCGTTGGCGTACTCGGTCACGAAGGGCGCAGCGGTCTCGCTCGCCGAGTTCCTCAGCATCACGCACCACCACCAGGGCATCCGTGTCTCAGTGCTCTGCCCTCAGGCCGTTGCCACCAACATCGTGGCCAACAGCCCCGACCTCGGTGGCGCTGGCGGTACCCCCGACGACTTCGAGGGCGGGGTCGCCTCGGGTGATGGCGTGCTCAGCTCGGCTCAGGTCGCACAAGCCTGTCTCGATGCAATGCGCGACGAACGATTTCATGTGCTCCCGCACCCGGAGGTAGCCACCTACGTTGAGCGCAAGGCGACCGATGTCGATCGCTGGCTCACCGGGATGCGCCGTTTCCAGTCGGCTCTGGCGGCCGGCGGCCCACTGCCGGGCGACGCGATGGCTCCGAAACTCTGAGCAAAGTCGTTCTCAGGCGGCCGGATCGGCAACACTGCTCACGTGGAGCACTCTCAGATTCCTGTCGGTTTTGACGTCGCACTTGTCGAAGCGTGGATGGCTGCAAATACGCGGGTGGTTCCGCCATGTCGGTGGACGCGCCTCACCGGTGGCCACTCAAATTTGACGTACCTGCTGGCCGATAGCAACAACGAGGAATTCGTCATCCGTCGGCCGCCGCAGGGGGAGCTCTTACCCAAGGCGCACGACATGTTCCGCGAGTTCCGGATCATCGAAGCGCTCTACCCCGTTGGCATCCCGGTTGCCGAGCCGGTCGGTTACTGCGACGACCGAGCGGTGTGTGATCGGCACTTCTACGTGATGGGCAAGGTCGGCGGTCAAGCGCTGTATACCGGCACCGAGTCAGTCGAATGGCTCGACATGGCAGCGCGTGGGCGTGTTGGGGAATCGTTTATGGAGACGCTTGCTGCGATTCATTCGATCGATCCAGCCGACGTCGGTCTTGGCGACCTCGGCCGTCACGACGGATACGTTGCCCGACAGATCCGTACTTGGTACGGCTCATGGACGGCATCAGCCGAGGCTGCCGACTACGACGATCCGAGGATTCACGAACTGCACACCTGGCTCAACGAGCGTTTGCCTGAGCAGGGCCCGGCACGGGTCGTGCACGGCGACTACGGGATGCATAACTCGATGGTCGGCGAGGATGGCTCGATGGTTGCTGTACTTGACTGGGAGATCGCGACACTCGGCGACCCGATGGCGGACTTTGCCTACGCCCTCAACGCCTGGGCCGAATCGACCGATCCCGTGGCGGTCGAAGCCGACGCTGCGACGGCGATGCCGGGCTTCTGTAGCCGTGATGACCTCGTGCGGTACTACGCCGATCGCACCGGCGCCGACATGTCGAACCTCTCGTACTACCGGGCATTCAACGCATTCAAGACCGCCTGCATCCTGCACGGCGTATACGCCCGATATCGGATGGGGCAAAAAAGTAGCGAGGGTGTCGATCTCGAGACCTTGTTCAACCGCATCAGCGCGTCGATCGAGCTGGCTGCAGCTCACGCCGCCGACGTCTGAACCCTGTGCAGAATTCGTCGGCCACGCCGATCAAGGCAGCCATCGATATCGGTACCAACTCGATGCATCTCGTCGTGGCCCGGCTCGCCGACCACGGTGGGTTTGAGATACTGACGAGTGAGAAAGAGACCGTCCGGCTCG
>CALAHA010000410.1 GCA_937891565.1 uncultured Ilumatobacter sp.
CGACAGCGACCTTTTCACAGCGCTGAACTCCGACGCCGCATCGGTCGTCACCGCCGAGATCGACACGTTTACCGAAACGGGTATCAAGCTCACCAACGGCGAGCATCTCGATGCCGACATCATCGTCACAGCCACTGGCCTGCAGCTTGTCACTATTGGCGACATGGACTTCAGCGTCGACGGCGAGCCGGTCGACTTCTCAAAAACCTGGACATACAAGGGCATTGCGTACTCCAACGTGCCGAACCTGGCGTCGTCGTTTGGCTACATCAATGCGTCATGGACACTGCGCGCCGACATCACCTGCGAGTGGGTGTGTCGTCTCCTCAACCACATGACCGAAAGCGGCACCACCCAAGCCACGCCACGGTTGCGACCCGAAGACGCCAACATGGCCGAGCACCCGTTCATCCAAGACTTCTCGTCCGGCTACATGCAGCGGATGATGCCGCTCCTGCCCCGCCAGGGCGATCGGTCGCCGTGGCTGAACCCACAGCGCTACAGCGCCGACAAGAAGCTGATTGCCAAGGCCCCGATCGTCGATGGTGCAATGCGATTCGCCAGCGCCCGAGTGAAAACCTCCGCCTAAGAAATCCGGCCGCCTCGGGTCGTTCAGTCGTTCAAAAAGTCGACGCACTGCTGCGTCCATGTGTCGAGTTCGGCGCGGGTCGAAGCCAGCACGACCTGGCTGTTCGGCAGCAGCTCACCGAGTCGCTCGGCGGTCGAAACTGGATGACCGGTGTCGCCGGTCCACGCCAGAATCAGCGCTGGCATCGTCAGCGCCGGGAGCGCATCTTCGCCAGGAAGGTCCGCGTGGCCTGCGCCACGGAACATCGACGCAAGGCGAACGGTGTCGGCAGCTTCGAGGCCTTCGACCCGGCGCTCGACATAATCGGTATCGCCGATGAACGGGTCCGGCGGCGGCATCGTCTTGGCGCCGTGCACCAAAGGGGCGATTCCTTGCGCTTCGACCGCCTGCGCCATCTGTTCATAGAGGCCGATCTGCTCGGCGCGACTCGCCCACGCTGTCGGCGGGATGGTCAGGATCAACCGCTCGACGCGGTCACCAAGCTGTAGTGCTGCGTGCAGCGCTGTCGCTGTCCCCATTGACGCTCCGCCGAGTGCGACCTTGTCGAACCCGAGCGCATCAATCAGTGCGATCTGGTCGAGCGCGAGTTCTGACCACGCGCCTTCCGCTGGCCGCATGAGGTCGCCCGATTCTCCGTGGCCGCGAGCGTCGTACCGGAGGACTTGTCTTGCAGAGGTGAGCCGAGAACAATCCACGAGTGGCATGCGATCCTCGCTTGCCCGGCTGCTTGTCAGCCCGTGGCCCCACACGAACGGCGTGGCCTTGCCCGCACCCGCACCCTCACCCGCACCCGCACCCGCACCCTCACCCTCAAGACCGTAGGAGAAGTCGCAGTCGCGAAGTCGGATCGTCGTCATCGCTCGACAGTACGAGAGTCCAGCCAACGGGCATCAGCTGAAGTGACGGTTGAGCGTTCGGCGCCACTTGTTTGACGGCAGCTCGGGGTGGAGCGCTGCGAGGCCAGTCGAGTACTTGCTGATCTTCAGGGGCCGATGCCCGTGGGCCCACATCCATCGGTCGACGGGGCCGGCTGCTTTTGGTGACTTCGACTCGACAATCACCGCATCGAGCGATGTACTGCGGCCGTCAGTTGCGCTACACACCAGCGCACGGTCGATTGTGGCACGCGTGCCTGATGTTTCGTGGACGATCGTCGACCGTCTGTAAGCCGTGGTCAAGACCGCGTGCAGCCCCATTTCGTTCAGCACTTCGTCGGTCACCGGAACATCCGACGACGCGAGTACCACCTGCACGAAACGACGGCCTTCGGGCGTGAGCTGGCTGCTGTTGTCGAGGTCGTAGTCGAGCCGTTCTTTGACCGTGCGACCACGCCCATCTTTGGTCTTGACCTCAAGCATCACCTGCGCCGAGTCTTCGTAGATCCGCGTTCGCACTTTGAAGCGTCGGCGGCGGCCACTGGCTGCAGCGTGGTGAAGGTCGAAGTTGGACGTGTCGAAATAGACCGAGCGATAGTTAAACGTTCGCAGGCCATCAATCTGGAGGATCTGTAAGCCGTCGGCGAGCTCGCCGAGCATTAGATCAACAGTGGTCTCGTCGACCACGTACTTGCGGTCATTCCGAACCTGGAGTGCTGCGATCGCGTCGAGGTCTCCGAGCGAAATGGGCGCAAGTACGTTGACTATCCCCGACACCAGAGTACTCACGTCGCGCGACGACCTTCGGGTAGTCGGAACCGGACATCGACCGAGGTCGTGTCCGATACAAGATCAACCTTCTTCACCTTGAGCCGTTTAATGTCGGCGCCGAGCAGTTCCTCGAGATGGGTTTGCAAGGCAACCTCGTCAGTAAACGCCGAGTCGATCGTCATGTTCTGGTGTCGCACTCCGGCAAACAGGCGCGGGTGATCAACAATGAAAAGTGTTGCGACGATCGCGGCCATCAACGTTGGGGCAATCCAGTCGGGCGAGACCCGGATACCGCCAAGCAAGCCGAGCCCGAGCGCGGAGAAGTAATAAGCCACTTCCTCCTGATCGAGCTCTTGTGAGCGGAGCCGGATAATCGAGAGCACGCCGAACAGGCCCAGCCCAAGCCCTGCGGTGATCTCCGCGCGCGACAGAACCGTCGCGACGGCGACCACACCGATATTGATACTCATGATCGCGAGCACCATGTCGGGGCGGCGATAGCGCGGGAAGTACACGAGGAAGGTCAAAATCAGCACGGCGACAGCGTCGGCGGCGAGCAGCGTCAAGTCAGACATGGCTGGCAATGTTTCCGATCATTATGTGATGGCCAGCGATCATCGGCCGTCGGTTTCTCGTGCGGCGTCGATGTCAGAAATCATTGCTGCCATGGCCTCGCGCCACGCCACAACCGGCTGACCGTCGGTGTGCGTTGCTTCGGCCTCAGCGACGAGTTCCTCGACCTGTGTCGACCACTGAGCGATACGTTCGTCGACGCTTTTCTTCGAGAACGGACCGGCAACAAACTCGGCCCGCGCTGCGTCGAATTCTTCCGTGAGTTGGCTGATCGGCCCGATGAGCGGATCGCATGCCGCCGACTTCTGCGGCAAGTTGAGCCCGCCGAAGGAGAAAACCGCGCAGCCGTCGGTGATGTCGCCGAAGCGGTCGGCAATCTCGGTCACCGATCCGGTGACACCGCTCGACCCGAGGTTGTCGAAGGCATTGTCGAGGTCCCATGGCAGCAGGGTGAGCTTGTCGGTGGTCGGGTTCTCGTACCAGTAGAAGTTGTGCGGGTTGCAACCGTCGAAGCAATACCAGTGCAGCACGCCATCATCGTTGCGAATCGCGCGATCGACCACCATGGTCCGAACGAGGAGGTCGACGTCTATCCACCGGTCGATCACGTCGATCTCGGTGCCGGGTTGAGCATCGGCAAGTTCTTCGGCGAACTGTCGGATCATGTCGGCGGTCGGGTCTTCGTCTTCGTTGGTCTCGAGGCCATCGATGAACTCTTCGGCGTCTCGTGGCGTGCCGTCGGCGTTGAAGGGCCACACCTCTTTGTAGAGATTGCCGCTGCCGTCGTCGAAGTTTTCGCGAGTGAAACGCCCGTCGATCTGCTCGGTGAGGGCGAATAGCCCGGCGAACTCACCGTTGATCTCAACGCGCGCATGCGTCGAGCGTGGGACCGGCACGCCCATCTCACCGAACAGCCAGTACCCGAGCCGCTCGTGCATTTTGGTCGCGTCCAGATTCTGCGAATGCAGCTGCACCTTCTTGACGCCATAGAAGGTGTCGTCGCGGTCTTGCCAGTTCATCTTCAACTTCATTGACAACTTTGTGCAGGTTTTCGCGCCGCTCGGGTCGAGTGGGTTAGGGCCATCGGTGCAGAACAGGAATGCTCCGACTGAGCCTTTGTAGCGAACGCCTATCGGGCCGATCGTTTCGCCATCGAAGGTCAGGCTGCCCTCGACATACTCCTCGGCCGTTGGGTCGGCATCGATCTCGGCGAGCTTGTCAGGGTCAACGTCGATTGCGAAGGTGTGCACGACATCGGGGTCGAACAGAACGTCCGATGATTCAGACATGTACCGGGCCAGCACAACCGGTGCAGCATCGGGCTCGGGTAACTCTGTCGATTCCGAGATGACATCGTCCGCAGCAGCCTCAGTAACAACGTCGTCAGCCGGAGTCGTTGGCCCGTCGACATTCCGTGCCGAATCGCCCGACGAACAACTTGCTGCCAGCAGTGCAACCGCAACAGCGACTCCAGCGAAAACTCTTCTTCCCCTCAGCATCCAGAGCGACTGTAGTGAAGTCGTCCGTTCAACTTCCGTTCAAGCTGTGTTTACCTCTGCTGGTACAGCGCGCGGCCGAGCCGTCTCGAGACGCCGTGGCCTTCTACTGTTGCGCCATGGCCCCCGGCAGCGACAACAACACCCCGTTCGACACAGCGAAGATGACCGCCAACACACGGGCCCAAGTCTCGATGGCCGAGCACTGCAAGATCTCGGTCGACGAGGCCGAGTTCGGGCGAGTCAAGTTGTCGATGCCGAAAGACGGCAACACAAACCACATCGGCACTATTTATGCCGGTGCGTTGTACACGCTCGCCGAGATCCCTGGCGGCACGCTGTTCTCGACCACGTTCGACAGCAGCCGTTACTACCCGATCATCAAAGAGCAGAACATCCGCTTCCGCCGCCCAGCCACCACCGACATCACCGTCGAGATGACGATGACTGCCGACGAAGCCGCCGAAATCGCCGCGACGGCCGACCGCGACGGCAAGGCCGACTACGACCGCATCGTCGAGTTGATTGACACCGAGGGCACCGTCGTGGCAATCAGCACAAACAGCTACCAGATGCGCACGTTCGGCACCTGACAACGACCCAGTTCGCCCAAATCTTGACTGCTGGGCGCGGCCCAACGCGGGTACCGTCGGCAGCATGTCTGAGAGCACCGTCTGGATCGATGACGCACCGGTGTCGTCCGGCGATCACGACAGCAACCCCCACATGGTCACCCGACGGCCTCGCCGACCTGGCATGGTCGCCCGATAGCTCGACGATCGCGTTCACCAGCTACGACACCGCAGCGGGCACGCTCGTGACAACCCAATCGACAATCGACCACACGCCTGAGCTGTACGTCGGCGACGACAAGCGCACCTCGGTCGGCGATGCACTCTCTGCCCAGCTGCTCGGCTGGGAGAAGTTCACCACGCCCACATCAGACGGTTCCGACGAGATCGATTGCTGGATCATGCGCCGGGCTCCGGCTGGGGCCACCTCGATGGCGATGACGTCCTGTCGATTCTCGACGGCGCACTCGACAACTACGCCTTCTGCGACCGCGCTCGTGTCGGCATGATCGGCGGCTCATACGGCGGCTTCACGGCCACGTGGCTCGCAGCCAATCACAGCGAACGCTTCAAGGGAATCTGTTCTGAGCGCGCGGTCAACAATCTCGTGTCGGAAGAGTGGTCGAGCGACATCGCCACGGCGTTCCGCACCGAGCACGGCCCGTCCCACATCGAAGACGTCGACGTCTACGCCAGCCACTCGCCGATCAAAGACGTCCGCAAGATCAACGTGCCGATGCTCCTGATTCACTCCGAAGAAGACTGGCGCTGCCCGATCATCCAGGCCGAAGAGCTCTGGGTCGCCCTCAAGCTGCTCGGCAAAGAAGTCGACTTCTACCGTTTCGCGGGCGAGAACCACGAGCTCTCCCGAAGCGGCTCGCCCGTCCACCGCGTCCAGCGCGCCGAGATCATCCTCGACTGGTTCGCCGCCAAACTCGCCTAATCAGGCGCAACCAGCTCACCGACAAGCCTCGGCTTCTTGGCGCGACAGGTGCGGCGGCTACATTCGGCGGCATGTCGAAGATTTCACTGATTGCCAAGTTGACCGCCGCTGAAGGAAAGGCCGCCGAGCTCGAAGCCGTCCTCGGCGAAGTCGTTACCGCCGCTGAAGAAGAGGCGGGCCTTGAGATCTACAGCGCCCACAAAGACTCTGCCAACGAAGGCGTGTACTACTTCTTCGAGCTGTACACCGACGGCGACGCGCTCGGCGTGCACGGCAAGGGCGACGGCATGAAGGCCGCCATGGGCAAGTTTGCTGGTCTCCTCGGCGGCCGACCCGAGATCACGATGATGAGCCCGGTCGTCGCCAAGGGCATGGATATCTAATTTCGCTCTGATGCGCCACCGAACTGCACTCACGATCGGGCTGTTGATCGCCGCCACCGCGTGCGGTGGTGGCGGCGACAACAACGACAGCACCGTCGGCTCGACGGCCGCTCCGGTGACAGAGGCGCCGACCAACACGGCCTCTGTCACTGCAACACCAGTAACCATCCCTGCTGCAACTGAGCCGCAGACCACCGAAGCGCCTTCCACCACCTCTGCGCCAGCACTGGTCATCGGCCCGGCCACTGTCGACGCGCTCGTTGCGTTGACGACGCCGATCAACCTGTCTCATGCCGGTGGCGACCAAGCCGCTCCGCACTCGACGATGTTCGCCTTCCGTGAGGGCGCGCTCGCCGGTGCCGATGCACTCGAAATGGATGTGCAGCTCACTGCCGACGGGGTGTTGATCGTGCAGCACGACGACACCGTCGACAAAACGACCAACGCCACCGGCCCAGTTGCCGGATTGACGCTCGAAGAAATCCAGTCGCTCGATAATGCGCACTGGTTCTCGCCCGAGTGCTGGCCATGCCAAGACCGACCGGTGCAGGAGTACATCTATCGAGGCATCCGAACGGGTGGTGTCGAGCCGCCAAAGGGCTACTCCCCCGATGATTTCCGGGTCGTCACGTTCCGCGAGGTCGCCGAGGCGTTCCCCAACTTGGTGCTCGATGTCGAGATCAAAGGCTCGTTCCCCGATGCCGTTCCGGTGGCTGAGCAATTGGCTGCAGAAATTGCCGAACTCGGGCTCGGCGATCGCACAA
>CALAHA010000411.1 GCA_937891565.1 uncultured Ilumatobacter sp.
CACCCCAACCAAACACGTAGCTATCGGCGCCCAACGAGAGCGCCTCGCCTTGGTCACCTTCGACAATCAACATCGGGCATCGCTCAATCTGCTCACCAGCGACGATGTCGCGTGTCGCGAAAACGCCTCGGCCCGCACCAGTCGGTGATTCGGCGACACGTAAATGGGGATGAATCGATGTGGCATTCTCAAGAGGCACGGCCGAGAGTCAACCGGACGCTACTGCGCTTGCCACGCCGGCGCTGCCGATTCGCCGCGCCAGTAGGAGAGTCGACGCTGAGCTTCGGGCATCGCAGCCGCGTTGCGCATACCTGCGCGGACTCGCATCAACGTGGCAGCGACCAATCGAAGTTCGGCGAACGCTTCGGCGGACGGCTGGGAACGGAGCGATGATCCATATCCATCGGCATACGCCTCGTATACCCCGGGCTCGCCGCCCCACCGCTCGGCCAATGTCATCAGCGGCGCATGATCCCACCCGGGCGGGGCCAGGCACATCAGATCCCAGTCGATCAGGATCGGGCCGTCGCTCCCCATGATCACATTGCCAGGATGCACGTCGCCGTGGCACACGACTGCTCCGGCCTCATGAGCCCAATCGGGCCAACGCCCGACTGCCTGCTCAATGCCCCGTCTCGCGTCGTCGTCCAACTCGTCACCGATTTGGGCGAGGAGTGCATCGAAGTCCCACCACGGGAAATCGGCTGGCCGCGGCAGCGGGTAATCACTCGGAAGATCATCCTTATCGAGGCAATGCACCGTCCGAACCATCGCTCCGACTGCTCGCCAATCGATGGGCTCATCCGTCGACTCGATGTACTCCCAGGCCGTGGCGTACAGCCCGGCCTCTCCGAACGTGTCGGTTCTGACCGGCCGCGTGACCCGAAGCCCGGCCTCAAGTAGCCGCCCGGCAAGTTGCAATGATGCACTGGCCGGCGCACTCGGCTCGCTCACGCGGAGCACAACGTCGCCCGACCGATAAATCGCATTCATACCGACCCGAAGCAAGACAGGTTGCGGAAGTTCCCAATGCGCCGCAGCCTGCACCGCGAGGTCGCTCGCAGCTCCAATGTCGGTGATCGGCCGATCGACGAACGGACGCATGCCCGCTCAGATCTGCGTCAACACATCGACACCAGGGTTGAGCCGGCCCGTTGGATCGAACTCGCCCTTGATGCGGGCATGCAGCTGCGCCTGCACCGGGTCGGCTTGGCGCGGCGGCCGCGGGCTGGTGTGATGCACGACTCCGACGCCAATCTCGGCGACGAACGAACCCGGCTGAGCGACGCGCAGCGACTCCAGTTCAGAAGGCGGCATCGACCAGCGGCCACCCGAGGGCAGCCCGGGTGCCTGTTCGATCGGGTCCAACCCGTAGGCCTCGGCCATTTCGACCACATCGCCTTCATGGCCTTCGAGGAGTACCCATGTTGTCGCGCCATCCCATAACACCGAGGTCGGCCTAAACAGCCCGATGAGGAGTTCCCAGGGATCACGATCAGACGTGAACCATTGCTCATGGGCAGAAATCGGACGCGTTCGCAAGATGACGTCACCCAGAAACCCGAGCGTTCCACGCGACCCGACCATCAGGCGGCAGAGGTCGAAGCCACTGACGTTCTTGACAGTCGGCCCACCGGCCTTGACAACTTTGCCGGACGATCCAACGTAGTGCGTCTGGAGTAGAGCATCGCGCATTGCTCCGTAGGCCAGTCGGCGGATACCGCTGTGGCCAACAGCCAGCGCGCCACCGATGGTGCCTCCGGGAGGGAAAGGAATCTGCTGGCCGTACTCGGCGAGGGCCTCGGCAACGTCGTCGACCGGTGTGCCAGCACCGCACTGGATCGTCATTTCAGCTGGCTGAATCCAGTCGATCCCGACGGGAGCGTTGACGACGCGAGCGTTGCCAGACGGCGTTGCTCGTGTTCCCAGGCCGACAACCGCAACCGGGTCGCTGCTCCCGACGTTCCCAGCGAACTCGTCGACGGTCAGATCCATGCGCCCTCCGGGGCTCGATGGATCTCGCCGCACGTCGCCGGGCTCGGCAATACCTTGTCAGGATTCGACAGTAGGTGCGGGTCGAACGCTCGGCGCAGGTCGGCTTGTGCTGCCAGATCGGTCTCGGAGAACATGAGCGGCATCAGATCGCGTTTCTCCAGGCCGATGCCATGCTCACCGCTCAGTACTCCGCCGGCATCAACAGATGCTTTGACAATCGCCCTACCGGCTGCATGCACACGTTCATAGACGCCGGGCTCCTTGCCGTCAAAGACCAACAGCGGGTGCAGATTGCCATCACCAGCGTGAAACACGTTGAGTACTTGCAGATCGTGCTCTTTGACAATCGCGTAGATCTGGTCGAGCACGTCGGACAACTTGTTGCGCGGCACCACGGTGTCATGCAGGTAGTAATCGGGCTTGATATTCGCAATCGCACCGAACGCTGACTTGCGACCCTTCCAGAGCAGCGCGCGTTCGGCGTCGTCTGCAGCAATCCGCACACCGCCGACGTTGCGGGCCTTTGCCAATTCCGAAATTCGCGCGACATCAGCAGCCACGCCTCCGGCCGGCCCGACAACCTCGATGAGTAACGCTGCGGCTTGCTCGACCGGCAACCCAGCATGGATAAACGCCTCGACAGCGATCAGGCACAGCTGATCCATCATCTCGACAGCAGCCGGCACGATGCCCGCAGCGATGATGTCGCTCACCAAGTCCGCCCCGTCGGACACCGAGGCGAAGTCCATGAGCATTGTCGCCACCTCGGGCGGGTTCTGCATGAGACGGACACAGATCTTGGTAGCGACGCCAAACATTCCTTCGCTCCCGACGAAGACGCCGCGCAGATCAAAGCCATCGGGCTCGGGCTCTTCGCCGCCAAGGATCGTGACTGAGCCGTCGGGCAACACCACTTCCATCGCGTGGATGTGCGCATTGGTGACGCCGTCGGCGAGGCAGTGCGGCCCTCCCGAGTTGTTCGCGACGTTGCCGCCGATCGAACACGTCTGCTGGCTACTTGGATCGGGCGCGAAGTGCACACCGAGGTGAGCAATCTGCTTCGACAGGTCGAGGTTGAGGACGCCAGGTTCAACCCATGCCATCCGACTGACGGGATCCACCGAGATGATCTTGTTCATCTTTGTCGTCGAAATGACGATCGCCCCGGGAGGCGGAACCGCACCTCCGGCAAGACCGGTCCCCGACCCGCGTGCCATGAACGGCACCCCAAACTCGGCGGCAGTTTCAACAATGGCCTGAACGTCAGCGGTCGACTCAGCGAAACAGACAATGCCGGCCTTGTTGGACATGGTCGACGCGTCGCGCCGGTACAAATGAGTTTCGGTCGCGCCATCACGAACCTGATCGGGTCGAATGACGCCACGGATTCGGGCCACTACCTCGACGAGGTCGACGTCGTGGCCTGCGTAGATCTCGTCGAGTGACACCGTCAGTCCCGAGGCTGGCGCATCACGATCACGCGGCCGCTGTCGACCACTGCACCGTCGACGAATACTTTGTCGCCAGGTTCGACATGGTCTTCAAGCGACTCCAGGCGACCCTCACGCTTTGCACGCAACTCGTCTTCGTGCTGCGACGCCACAACCCGGCCCTCACGGAGTGCATCGGCAACGTCTCGACCCTTGGCTCGCGCCTGAGAGAGCGCTGACTTCACGACCTGAACGGGAGCTACGTTTGAGGCGGCTTCCTTGACCTTTTTCTTGGCGTATCCGGCGCTAGCAATGCCGGCGGCCAACCCTCCGGCAAACCAGGTGACTCGTTTCATCATGCTCGTTTCTTCCTGCGTTGCTCCGGCTCAATGCTGGCTCGATTTCGGACATCGATCACGTTCGCATCGGCTGCGGCAATCGACCGCTGGATCGGCGTACCCCGGAGCCTCGACCACACACGAGATGTGCCCTTTGCGAAACCTGCGGCCTTAATCGCAGGCGACGAGAACGCCGTCTTGGTGACCCGACCGCCAATTGCATCACCAATGGCCTCGGCTGAACCAAGGACTCTGTCGAATCGTTCGAGATCGTGCCGTGCTTCGTTCACCGTCGACCGAGCCTCGTTCGTGGTGTGCCGGAGGTCGGCGAGCAGCGGTCGAGTTTCGTCGCGCAGATCGGTCACTTCGCTGCGCACCGAGCGGAGCGTGTCAAGCACACGCAGCAGCACGACGATCAATGCGGTGAAGCCGAGAATCATCAACACCGACAGCACGATGAGTACGAGTTCGCCGGGAGTCATTGCTGATCCTTGGACTGTTGGTTCGTGCGCATTGCAATCTTCCCCTCGTCGCCGTGTTCGCTCGGCTCATACCAGTGACGACCGACCAGCGACTCGGGCAAATACTGCTGGTCGACCCATCCCTTCGGATCGTCATGAGGATAGCGGTAGCCGACACCGTGACCGAGTTCAGCCGCGCCCTGATAATGCCCATCTCGAAGGTGCGCCGGCACCTCACCGATTGCTCCGTCTTTGACCGCTGCCCGTGCATTCCAGATCGCCAACGCTGCCCGGTTGCTCTTGGGAGCAGTCGCCAGATAAATCGCTGCCTGTGCCAGGTTGAGTTGGGCTTCGGGGAGCCCGACACGATCGAGCGCGTGCGCAGCCGCCACTGCGACCTCGAGACCGCGGCTGTCGGCGAGCCCGACGTCTTCGCTCGCAAAGATCACCATACGACGCGCGATGAACCGTGCGTCTTCGCCGGCTTCAAGCATCCGCGCCAGCCAGTACACGGAGGCGTCGGCGTCGCTCCCCCGCATCGACTTGATGAACGCGCTGACGACGTCGTAGTGATCGTCTTGTCCGTAACGAAGCGCACTCGTTCCGAGCGCTGCTTCGACATGTTCGAGTTCGACGTGGGTGTAGTTCGACAACGCACATGCGACGTCAAGCGATGTGAGCACTTGGCGGCCATCGCCGCCGGACCGCTCGACCAGCAACTGCGTGGCTTCGGGGTCAGCGGTCACCGACTCGGCCTGCAATCCACGCGCGACGAGTTGTTCGATGGCGTTTCGATCGAGCGGCTCGAGACGAAACAGGGTCGAACGGCTACGCAATGGAGCATTCACCTCGAAGAACGGGTTTTCTGTCGTTGCACCGATCAATGTGAGCGTGCCGTCTTCGACTGCTGGCAGCAGCGCGTCCTGTTGCGATTTGGAGAAGCGATGGATCTCGTCGAGAAACAGGATCGTGCCCTGCCCGCGCTCACCCAGTCGTTGCTTCGCCCGTTCAATCGTCTCGCGGACGTCTTTGACCCCGGCGGTGACCGCCGACATCTGTTCGAACGCACGCTCGGTCGACCCTGCCACTGCGAGAGCAAGCGATGTCTTTCCCGTTCCCGGTGGGCCCCAGAGGAGCGCTGAGCTCAACCGGTCGCTTTCGACGAGCAGTCGGAGCGGTCTTCCCGGGCCAACGAGATGCTCTTGCCCGACAACATCGTCGAGCGTCCGCGGCCGGAGCCGTGCCGCAAGCGGAGCGCGAGCTCGCCGAGTCTCTTCCGCCGCTGCAGCAAACAGGTTGTCACTCACGATGAGCCGAGCACACGCTGATAGGACGCCTGGCGGAAGTCGACGACCTGCTCGATCAGCCAATCGACCTCTACCCATTTCCAATCAACGAACTCAACACCATCGGGCTTCGGTGCGGTGCTGTCGTCATGAATCTGGAAGAAAAACCAACGTTGCGCTTGGCCGAGCCGTTGGCCACTCTTGTTCGCGCCCTCAGGCCACTCGTAGGCAGTCCACTCGGGATACTCATCGACAAGATGGACCTCGTCGGCAGTCAGCCCAGTTTCTTCTTCGAGTTCGCGCCACACGCCTTCGATGGGGCTCTCGCCCTCGTCGATCCCGCCTTGGGGAAGTTGCCACTGGCCTCTGCGGTCAGAACGTTCAAAGGCAAGAACTCTGCCAAGTGAGTCCCGCACCACGGCAACGGTTCCGGCACGAAAATGCAAACTCCCCATCAGTGCCAATCGTACCGTTCACCGGCGACCGGCACGGACCTACCTTGTGGGCTGCCCACCCGGCTCAGCGGCCGATGTGGCGCAAACGCGTCTGGATGTCGTAGTAGTCGCGGTCGATTTCGGCGATCGTGCCAAACCAACGCCGGGCCTTGAGCGGATCTCCGATGCGGTCATAAAAGTCAGCAAGCACATACCACTGACGGAGATGATGATCCTTGACCGTTTTGGTGTTCTTCGTTGCTGGCAGCATCATCTCGATTGCCGCAGCGAGATTGCCCCGGTCAGCCAAGGCCCCTGCCGCCACGATGCGACCCTCGGCGAGGATGTGGTGAGCCGGAGACGACTCGCGGATCTGCAGCCAGACACGTTCGACCGCCGACCAGCGTTCGAGGGCCCGATAGCAGTCGGCGAGAACTGGCAGAGTTTCCGGGTTCTCGTGCAGATCATTCGCAATTTCGAGTGACGCGGCAGCAGGCTTGTACCGACCGAGTCGGTAGTTGGCCAGGCCGGCAACTTCGTGCGCAGTCGCGATCGTCGGCGCTTCTTTCGCGATCGCAATCGCAATCCGCTTGGCCTCGTCGAAGCGTTCACGATCCAGTGCTTCGCTGGCCTGCGCAAGCCGTTCTGCCAACCGGGCGCCACGCTGTGCACCAAGCGCATCGCTCAGTTGCGCCGCAATCTCAGGGTCCAGTTCGCCGACTTCCCGGCGGGCGCTCGGCTCGGCCGAAGCACGCGCTGCAGCCCCACGTCCCAAATCACGAACAGAGCCCTCGTCGATCCACTCTTCGGTGGTTCGGGCCTCAATCTTGACACGCTCGCGTTCCTTGTCGGCCTCGCGATCGGGTTCGGGCTTCGGACCGCGCCGTCGCTTGACGTCCATAGAGCGCCGATCGGCTTCAGTCAGTGGTGGACGGTCTTTCTTGAAGCGATCATCACGACCGCCCGTACCGCCCCGACGTTCATTGCGAGCGCCGCCGCGATCGTCTCGCCGGCCATCGGAGCGC
>CALAHA010000412.1 GCA_937891565.1 uncultured Ilumatobacter sp.
AATGCGGCCCAGCCCCAACCGAGATGGTCGGAATCGACAGCTCCTCGGTGACCTTCCGGGCAATTTCGGACGGCACCATCTCAAGCACGACAGAGAATGCTCCGGCTTTTTCGACGGCGTGGGCATCAGCGAGCAACTCGGCTGCGCTATCGCCGCGGCCCTGGATGAGGTGACCTCCGAGGCCGTGCTCGCTCTGGGGCGTGAATCCGATGTGGGCCATGACCGGGATACCGGCATCGACGATCCGCTCGATCTGCGGGGCGCTGCGGACCCCGCCTTCGAGTTTGACTGCCTGGCAGCCGCTCTCTTTCATGAAGCGGATGGCGGTTTCGAGTGCTTGGCGCCGCCCGTTCTCGTATGAACCGAATGGCAGATCGGCAATGACGAGGGCTCGGCTCGCGCCACGCACGACCGCTGCGGTCAGTGGGATGAGTTCGTCGAGGGTAACGGGAATGGTCGTGTCGTACCCGAACACGGTATTACCCGCAGAGTCGCCGACCAGGAGGAAATCAACGCCCGCCTCATCGAAGATCGATGCTGACAAGAAGTCATAGCTTGTGAGACCGGTGATCTTGATCCCGTTCTCCTTGGCCCTCTTGAAGTGGCGGGTCCGCACTTGTTTGAGCGCCGGATCGCTGGTGCCGCCGCCATATGGTCGCTGCTCATCAGTCACGCCATCGATGCTAGGCCGTCGTGTGCCTCGTGCTCTCATACGGTCGGGGTAGCGCCTACGCTGAGACCTACGCCGCTGGCGATTCGCGATGACTGACTTTCCACCACCCACGGGTCCACCCGTCACCACCAGCACGTGGGCCAATCCAACCCTGGCGTTCGCCCCCGAGCGCGAGCCGCATGCAGTACTGCCGATGAACGCAGCGATCGGTGCGGTGGCCGTTCTCGTCCTCTCGCTTCTGACATCGAAGTACGTCCTCGATGCGCTCCTGCAGTTTGAGTGGCCGGTCGTTGCGTACGTCGCCCTGCTCGGCGTTATGGGGTATGGCCCATCACTGGCATGGTGCAAGTACGCGAGTCGCCGCTGGGGTACCGACAAGTTCTTCGATGACGTCGGGTTGCAGCCGAAGTGGTCCGACCTCGGCTGGGGTCCTGTGGTCTGGCTCGTCGCAATTGGAACACAGGTCGCAATGGGCGCTTTGGTGCTTGCTTTCGGAGTGCCGCTCTCGAACAACACCGACGGGATCGGCGAGCTCACCGCAGATCGCACCTACGTCGTGTCGCTCGTGATTACCGCGGTGATTGCAGCGCCGTTCGTTGAAGAAATCGTATTTCGTGGCGTCGTCATGCGCGGTCTACGTAGCAGGCTCTCTGCCGCGCCGGCCGTGGTCCTGCAGGGCGTGCTCTTTGGCGTTGCGCATATCGATCCGGTCCGCGGCGCAGGGAACATTGGTTTAGCCATCATCCTTTCAGGCGTCGGAATCGCATTCGGTGGCGCTGCCTACCTGCTCCGTCGCATTGGGCCAACCATTGTGGCCCACGCCATCTTCAACGGATTGGTACTCCTCCTCGTCCTCACGGGTATCGCCAATCGCCTCCAGAACTAGGCGGGACGCACCGCGTCAGGCGGGAAAGAGGTCGCGGTTGTCGATCAACCGGACGTCGCCGAACCAGACAGCGGTGCCGATGCGTACTTTGCCGAAGGAACGCTGCGCTTGCGTGAGGGTGACGATTGCTTCGAGTGTTGTTGCATCGAAGACGGTCGTGTATTCGTGCTTGGCGAGCGGTTCCCCGATAACGACGGCGAGGGCTGCGCTGACGATTACTTCGACGTCGTCGGTGTCCTTTGCGGCCAGGACTGCTGCGTTGAGCGAGTGGGGCACAGCAATCGCCGCTCTGCGCTCAGCGGCCGATAATCGGACGTTGCGGCTCGACTGGGCAACGCCGTCCGGATCGCGGACGATTGGGTGGCCGATGATCTCGACACCGAGTTCGAGGTCGGTCGCCATCTGTGTGATGATCCGCAATTGCTGGAAGTCCTTTTGTCCGAAGATCGCAACGTGGGGTCGAACCGCACCCAGCAGCTTGGCCACAATGGTGGCAACGCCTTCGAAGTGGCCCGGCCGGTTGGGGCCTTCCATCACCTCGCCGAGCGGTCCCGGTAGCACGCGGGTCTGGAAGCCCGGCGGGTACATCGCACCAGCTGTCGGGGCAAACACGGCGGCAACACCGGCACCAGAACAGGCGGCGACATCGTCATCGATCGGACGCGGGTAGCTGTCGAAGTCGGTGGACTCATTGAACTGCAGCGGGTTGACGAAAATCGACACGACCACGACGTCAGCACGTCGTGCGGCATCGGCAATCAGTGCCACGTGGCCGCTGTGCAGCGCCCCCATCGTGGGCACGAACCCGATGGTCTTGCCGGCACAGCGCTGCTGTTCGGCCCACGCACGCATATCAGCAGGGGAAGAGAACGTGATCATCGGCTGGAACGGTAGACCGACGGGCACAGATCGGAGTAAGCAACAGCCTCCCCGATTGTCGATGCCGCCAAGACGGCGTGCGTGCAGGCCGCCGCGAAGGTCTCGGAGGCGGCCTTGAGAATGACGTTGAGGGCAACATGCCTGCCGACGGCAGGCAGGTCGGTGGTGCCGACGGCGAGGCCAAAGATCGTGTCGCCGTCGGTCATTGAATGCGCCGGACGCACGGCGCGAGCAAGCCCATCGTGGGAGACCGAGGCCATCTTGGAGGTCTCTGCCTTGTCGAGCCGTGCTGACGTGGCGACCACGCCGATTGTCGTGTTCAAGTTGAATGCGGCCTGGCCGGTCAGTGCAGCGATGAGCGCACGCCGTTCGTCAGCCAACGGTCGGCGGAGCCGGGCACCGCTCGGCTCCCATGGCAGGCCCGTCATCGGATCGATGACTGAGCCGTTCGGATTCGCAACGGCGAGCGCGCCGACGGTGACTTCGACGCCGCTCTCGGCAAGCCTGACGGTTGTCGAAGCAGTTCCGACACCACCTTGCAACCCTCCGGCGCGGGCACCGGTGCCGGCGCCTACTGAGCCCCAACGCTGCTGAGAGCGCCGGGCATTCCCCGCTGCTCTGCTTCCAAACGTGGCATCTGGTCGATTGGTTGGCGAACCGCCGCGGCCGAGATCAAAGATCACCGCAGCGGGAACCACGGGGACGACCTGGGGTGAACCGTTCATCAGCCCGATCGGGAACCCGAGACCCCGACCCTCGAGCCATTCCATCACGCCGTGTGCCGCCGCGAGGCCGTAGGCGCTTCCGCCGCTCAGGCAGATGCCGTGGATCTCCTGGATCAAGTTCTGTGGATTGAGGGCATCGGTTTCTCGAGTCCCGGGCCCGCCACCGCGTACATCGACCCCTGGTGTCGCGCCCGATTTGACGATGATCGCAGTCGTGCCCGTCTGCCAGTTGCGGCCTGCTCGTTGATGGTGCCCGACGGTGATTCCGGCAACGTCGGTGATCGACCCGAACGGGAGGTCGACCATCAGTGCCACAGCAGGCGAATAGTGGCTTCAGGGTCGCCCACGACGCCAGGGTCGGTACCGAAGATTTGGGTGTTGCGCTGTTCCCTGTCGTACGGGCGCCAATCCGGTTCACCGCTTCGTGCGAACTCGATCAGTGCCTCGCTGAACTGTTCGGAAACATTTTGGGCCGGATCATCGCCGAGGAACCTCGAGACGCCCGGCTGGGCGAGGTTGTCGAACATGTACGGAATGTCACTGCCATGGCAGCTGCCGAGTACGCCACCGAAAGCCGTCGATGGCACATCGAAGAGATACATCCAGGTTGGCGCTGACCGATCGGAGGCCAACTGCTGGGCCGGTACACGGAACATTTCGTCGGTCTGCATCGCCGAGATCAGCTGGCTCGCATTGGTGTCGGGTCGCAGGCGGCGGTACTCGCTGACTGCCTCGTTGCATGTCGCACCGAACCGCTTGGAGAACTGGCGGTCGACCTCCGCATCGGTCCAGCCGGAACGTGACGGATCGAATGTGGTGAAGAGCAGCATCTCGTCACGAGTTGTACCGATCACGAGCGGCCGCAGATCTGTCGCAGCGGCGCCGAGAATCGATTCGGGGATGCTGGAGCATCCCTCGGTGGGGCTGAAGTTTTTGAGCCCGGCGCCACTGAGCGGCATGCGGTTCTGGGCATCGAGGATGTCGTCGACCGATGCGGCCTTTGCCGCAGCGAGTGAGTCGGCACCGAGGAGGTCGAGGAATGTCTGCTGGTATTCAGCGGCCTGCTCAGATGTTCGCAGCTGGAGGATCGACGGGCTCATTGCCCATGCCCGGTGGAAGAGACCATCGGCTGCCGGCGTTGCGTACAGAGCAATGATGCCTGCGCCGCCGGCTGACTCGCCGAACACAGTGACGTTGTCCGGGTTGCCGCCGAAATCGGCGATATGGCGCTGGACCCAACGCAACGCCGACACCTTGTCGAGTGTTCCGCAGTTCGTGTCACCGAGGTAGCCGAGGGCGCCGAGGCGGTAGTTGATCGAGACGACCACAACGTTGCCCCGTTCAACAAGCGCGGTTCCGTCGTACCACGGCATGTGCGCCGTGCCGTTGGTGAAGGCCCCGCCGTGAATCCAGACGAGAACGGGTCGAGACCCGTTGTCGCGCGCTGGCGTGAAGACGTTGAGCTGCAGGCAGTCTTCGTCCATTGACGGCGGGTTGCCGCCCAACATCTGATCGAGCGCACCAGCGACTTGCGGGGCACGCACAGGGCTCTGCGTGGATGACCCGTTGTACGCAATGTCGACGGGCTGCTCAAATCGCTCCGCCGTTGCATACGCGATGCCGATGTGTTCTTCGCTGTCACTCACAGTTCGTTCCATTCGCCGTCGATCCACTGCTGACGCAGCTTGAACTTTTGAATCTTGCCTGATCCCGTGAAGGGAAACTCTTCGACCGCGAACCACTGCCGAGGCGTCTTGTGCGGTGCGAGATGCTCACGTAGGTAGCTGAACAACTGCTGCTTGTCGACTGTCGTGCCTGGTGACGGTCGGATGAAGGCACCGACCGTCTCGCCCCAGTTGTCATCAGGCAGGCCGACGACCGCCACCTCACTGACAGCGTCATGAGCAAACAGGAGCTCTTCGAGTTCCTTGGGATAAATATTCTCCCCGCCGCGAATGATCATGTCTTTCAGGCGTCCCTCGACGGTGCAGTAGCCGCGGTCGTCCATCGCCGCGAGATCGCCGGTGTGTAACCAGCCGTCGGCGTCGATTGTCTCGGCCGTTGCCGTTGGCATCTCGAAATACTCGTGCATGACGTGATAGCCGCGAGTCAGGTACTCGCCGACCTCGCCGATCGGCAGGGTCTCGCCCGACTCGGGGTCCGCGATGCGTACCTCGACGTTCGGCATTGGTGGGCCGATGGTGCCAGCCTTGTCTTTGATTGTGTCGGTCGGCCGTGTCATTGATGCGACCGGTGAGCATTCGGTCTGTCCGAAGACGATCGTGAACGGCGCACCGAGCTGTTCTTCGAAGGTGCGCACGAGGTGTTCGGGAACGAGTGAGCCGCCGGAGCAGAGTGCTTTGAGCGACGAAAGGTCGGCATCGGCGAAGTCGGAATGCTCGAGGATGGCGACGAGCATCGTCGGCACGCCGAGCATTGTGTTCGACTTGTAGGTCTGCGACAACTCGATGACAAGGCCGGGTTCGAACTCTCGAACGAGCACCTGGGTGAGGTGTTTGGACACACAGCCGAGGACGCCCAAGGCGCTGCCGCCCGTGTGGAAGAGGGGCATTGTCTGCACGTAGACATCGCCATCGGCGACGCCGAGCCGGTCGACAACATGATGTCCATTGTTGACGAGCCCGCGGTGGTGCAGGAGCGCACCCTTCGGAAATCCGGTGGTGCCCGATGTGTACTGCAACATGACGGGGTCGGTCGAAGCGACCTGTGGGAGATCGCCGGTGAACTGGTCGGCTCCGGTGAGGAAATGGTCCCAGTCGTCGAAGCTGATGATTTCTTGGAGTTCGTGGCATTCGGCCTGGACGTCTTGGGCCGTGGCAAGCATTGCATTGCCGCGATGCGATGGCACGACGAACACTGCCCGGGCCTTCGACTGTGTGAGCACGTAGTGCAACTCGTGTCGCTGGAACGCTGGGTTGACCGTGACGATCACCATGCCAGCCATGGCGCAGCCGAACTCGAGGAGCTCCCACTCGGGAATGTTGTGCGCCCAGACGGCGATGTGGCTCCCTGGCTCGAACCGGTGAAGTAGCGCCCGAGCGGTGCGTTCGGATTGCACGAGCAATTCGGCGTAGGACCATTGACGACGGACCACCCCGTCAGCGAGAGGAATTCCTTCGATCAAGGCGAGCTGATCGGGCGCCGCTGCCGCGGCTGCGCGGAGCAGGCCTCCAATCGTGAGATCTCGGACCGGAGGTGTGGAATCCCCGATGGCGTGTGAAGTCGTAAGTGGAACTGGCTCCGTCATTTCGCCAGAGTAAGCGCTCGAGGAGGGCTGTTGACGAGCTTGCGGCATCGATCAGTCGCGCAGGGCCGGTTGGATCGATGCCTCCGTGGCCAATGTCGGCGCTGGGATCGGGCGTGCCAATATGGCCAGCACGGCGAGCAACAGCGGAACTGCGAGGTACGCGCTGCGAACATCGGTCGCCGCGCGTAGCCCGGCCATCAGCACCGGTGCACTGATCAAGGCAATGCCCGACGCGATCGAGCCGCGCGTCGCGGCCTGATCGGGTGAGCGCGGGAATCGATGCAGCAACGCGGTCATCCTGGTCGGGTATAGCGGCGAGGCGCCGAGGCCGGCGAGGCCGATCCCGGCAATCGATGACACCGGCGTGGCGATTCCCCACATGAGGCCGAAGCCAAAGGTGATCAGGACGACACTCACCAGGATCGATCGCGGTGGTGGCCAGGTGCTGGTGATGAACCGTCCAATCGTCATGCCGCAGCCCCATGCTGCAGCGCCCGCCGCCGCGCCAGCGGTCGACATCTCGACCTCCTCGTGGAGGAAGGTGGCAGCGAAGTACGAGAAGCAGAACTCGACCACGATGCACAATGTCAGTACCGTGATCTCGCGCCACCACAGTGCAAACGGTGGCACGACCGGCTCATCGTCGTGGACCGGCTTGGCGGGTTGCAGCGCAGCGGCGGGCTGGCCGGTGCGGTTGCCACGTGTCATCAGCACAATCACCACTGCGCCGCCACCGATCGGCACGACGATGCCCGGGAGCCACCCGCCGCCGAGCAGAATTGACAAGCCCACCGCCAGAGGGGCGGCGATGGCTGCCAGGCTCGAATAGGCGTTGGCTCGGATCAGGACGCGTTCGGTGTCGTCGGGCCGCGCCGAAGCGAGCATTGCTGGCATCAGCCGGATCAGGGCTGCAGCGGCAGTCGCACTGATGCC
>CALAHA010000413.1 GCA_937891565.1 uncultured Ilumatobacter sp.
AATCCACGTCGCCCTTCGGCGGAGCACTCCCGCGACGCTCATCGCTTTCTCCAATCTTGGACCCCTGACCCAACGGCGGCATGGACAACCCTGGCAACGCTGCCGCCCCATTCCGACCGTGGACCAGCGAACTGGATCGGCTCGGAATTTTCCACTCCTTTTGGCCACAGCACCACGACCGCGTCGGTGGCCGTGCCCGTCCCAGCAACCCCGTGCTCAATCAGCGCCTGTGTCTTCGCTTCGGTCGCCGTAATCACGACGTTCACCGCCGCTGCAGCCGTCAGCAATATCGGCAGCTGCACAACGATGTTGATCGTGCCGGGCCCGACGTTCCCTTCGTCACAGCGTTCGGCGGCTGCCCAGGTTGGTGTCGAAATGCCAACCGTGACGTCAGCTCGAACGCCTTGCTCGGCAGCCGATGCCACTGCGCCGACATCGGCTGCAGTCAGCATCGTCACACCCTGCCCAGCGAGCCCGAGGTGGCTTGCTACCTCAGCGGCGTGGACCGCAAGATCATGTCGCGCATACTGACCAGCGACCTGCAGGTTGACAACCCAATCGACCACGCTCGACCCCCCCCCGCCCACCGGCGCGCAAGACAGCTGATGGCGCTGCGACTCACAACGCCACAGCAGGCAACGCTGGCCATCAGGCAACGTGGCGAGCTCCGGGACAATTGGTGGCAACAAGCTCATTCGCAAGCCAGCCGTTCCAGCGCGAGCGCCACGGCCTCAAGACCGTCATCGTTGGGCACAGCGATTCGGAAGGTGCCATGCAGTCCAAAACTGGCGCAGTCGCGAACCACGATGCCGAGTGGAGCGAGTCGCGTGCGCAAATCGTCCGCTTCCACCAACACCCACGGAGCATCGGCCGCGCAAACCGACCACCCGTACGCCTCGAGCAGCGCCGCCAGCGTTGCTCGCTGTTGAGCAATCCGCACGTGCCATTGCGTGAGGTCGGCCTGGCGAAGCAACTCGGGCAGGACCGCAAGCGCCAACGAGCCAATTGGCCACTTCTGCTAGTTCTGCGTCATCCGTTCAGCATCGTCAGCAATGACGTACCCAAGCCGCAAGCCAGGACAGGCAAACGTCTTTGTCAACGAGCCAACGGTGACACCAGGTCGGGCTCCCGACCACCGTCCAGTCGCCAACGGATAGAACGCCTCGTCCCACACATCAGCATGGACCTCAGCTCCGGCAAGACTCCCGCCTGGGCTATGAGGGTCACTCCGCCAGATTGGCCCGTCCCGGCCACGCGGGTAGAGCGAAAACTCGGGTTCGCGTGCGACACCACCTCCGATTTCACGGGCAACGAGCGCAATCGCCTCACTCCCACCATTCGTCAGGCGGAGCCGATTGACATCCACGTCCAACGCCTCAGCCAACAATCGTTGAGCTGCATCAGCCGACGGATAACGACGAACGGCCACTGCGTGCTCCCTCACCAACTGTTCGACATCGGGGGCGAACGGATTCAAATTCTGTGACAGGTCGAGCATCGATGCCGGGTCGAGGCCAAGGCTCTCGGCGACCGCCGCCGCATCGCCTCCGTGCAAACCCGCAGGTGAGATGCCGTGCTTCGCCATCAACACCACCGTAGCTGGCGCCTCGCTTTCACCGCCAAGCCAGTCGGCCGGTGCCACCACCACCATGCTCATCCGGATTCGAGCGCGCCGAGACCGACGATGATCGTTACGGTCGAGTGAATGTCCGGTCTTGCTTCGACTCGTCGCGTCGTGCCTCTGATTCCTCGGGATCGGTTTCCTGAACGTCTCACTCGCTGCGTCTTTGGCCTGTTCCTTTTCGGCCTCGGTATTTCAATGCTCATCGATGCCGAACTTGGTGCAGCGCCGTGGGATGTCTTCCACACCGGCGTGAGCGAGTTGACCGGCATCGGAACGGGTCAGGTCATCATCATTACGGGCATCGCGCTGCTCGTAATCTGGATTCCGCTTCGCGAGCGTCCCGGCCTCGGGACGATTCTCAACGCTGTCGAAATCGGCCTTGTCGTTGACTTCATGCTCCCGTTGATACCAAGCACCGACCTCCTGCTCCCCCGTCTGGCGTTGATGTTCGGTGGGATAGTCGTGATCGCCGTCGGTTCTGGCTTCTACATCGGTGCCGGGCTGGGGCCGGGCCCACGCGACGGCTTGATGACCGGGCTCTCAAAGCGTTCGATCGGCCGCTACTCGATCTCGACTCGCCGCGCCCGCACCTCGGTCGAACTCATCGTGCTCGCCGTCGGCATTGCGCTGGGCGGCTCTATCGGGATCGGCACTGCTGCCTTCACTTTCGGTATTGGCCCCCTCGTCCAAATTTTCTTACCGCGTCTCGCAATGCAGCCCGCCAGAACTGCCGCGCTCACCTAACAGCGCGATCGGCACCCACAACGCCAAGCCCCCCCCGGGACGCGGCGATGGACCCCGACAGCGTCGGGATCCATCGCCAGTGAGACCGCCCGGTCAGGCTGCTGAATACCTGCTCAGTAGCGGTATGACTCGGACTTGAACGGCCCCGACGGATCCATATCGAGGTATTCGGCCTGCTCATCGGTGAGCTGCGTCAGCTTCACGCCCAGGGCGTCGAGGTGGAGACGGGCAACCTTTTCGTCGAGGTGCTTCGGGAGCACGTAAACACCGAGCGGGTACTGCTCGGTCTTGTTGAACAGCTCCATCTGTGCGAGTACCTGGTTGGTGAACGAGCACGACATCACGAAGCTCGGGTGGCCAGTAGCGCAACCGAGGTTGACGAGACGACCCTCCGCGAGGATGATTATTTGCTTGCCATCGTCGAACTTCCAGACATCGGTGCCGGGCTTGAGTTCGTCACGAACGGCACCTGAGCGGGCGAGGCCGGCCATATCGATCTCGTTGTCGAAGTGTCCAATGTTGCAGACGATGGCGTTGTGCTTCATCTTCTTCATCGACTCGATGTTGATCAGGTCGAAGTTGCCTGACGCGGTGACAAAGATGTCAATGTCTCCGACGCAGTCTTCGAGCGGCATGACCTGAAGACCTTCCATCGCCGCCTGCAGCGCGTTGATCGGGTCGATCTCGGTGACGATGACGCGGGCGCCCTGGCCCTGCAGCGACTGGACGCAACCCTTGCCAACGTCGCCGTAACCGAGCACGAGTGCGGTCTTGCCGCCAATCATGACGTCGGTCGCCCGCGAGATTGAGTCGACCAAGCTGTGGCGGCATCCGTACAGGTTGTCGAACTTCGACTTGGTAACTGAGTCGTTCACGTTGATGGCCGGGAACAGCAGCTCGCCGTCTTCCATCATTTTGTACAGGCGCTTCACGCCCGTGGTGGTCTCTTCGGTGACGCCCTTGATGCCAGCAGCCATCCGGGTCCATTTGCCCGGGTCGGTCTTCAGTGACTGCTGGAGTAGCCCGAGCACGATCGCGAATTCGGCGTTGGACGCCTCGGTCGGATCGGGCACTGCGCCGGCCTTTTCAAACTCCACGCCCTTGTGCAGCAGCATCGTGGCGTCGCCGCCATCGTCGAGAATCATGTTCGGGCCGTCGTAGACCTCACCGTTCGGGCCGTCAGGCCACGTCATCATCTGGTCGGTACACCACCAGTACTCCTCCAGTGTCTCGCCCTTCCAGGCAAAGACCGGCACACCCTGGGGATTGTCGATGGTGCCGTGCGGGCCAATGACCGTGGCCGCTGCTGCGTGGTCCTGCGTCGAGAAGATGTTGCAGCTGGCCCAGCGGACCTCGGCACCGAGTGTGGTGAGCGTCTCGATGAGAACAGCTGTCTGGATCGTCATGTGCAACGAGCCAGAAATACGGCAGCCGGCGAGCGGCTTCGATACGCCGAACTCTTTGCGGGTCGCCATCAGGCCGGGCATCTCGTGCTCGGCGAGGAGCATCTCTTTGCGGCCAAAGGGCGCGAGTTCAAGGTCGGCGACGCGGAAGTCTTTGGTCTCAGCGAGGCGCGAGAGTGCGGTGTCAGTCATTACAAATCCCCTTAGGAGGCATGGTTTCGGAATGCCACGCACCGGTCGGCGTGTGGCTCTTCGAACCGGGCCGGGGCCTTCAGGCACCGATCGAATCAGCCCGGTGATTCGGTTCTGACAGCCTACCGGCGGCAACCAAGTGCTTGCGGCCGGTCAAGCGGAGTCTCCGTTGCGGCGGTCCAGCCGCAAGCGTCGGTTGCTCAGTCGGCGAGAACGATGGCGTAGACGTCAAGGACGTAATCGACCGAGCCGTATGCGTTGAATGCTTCCACGACGTGCTTGTCGGTGCCATCGTCGCTCTCGCCATATTTGACGAGTGACATGTTCGGCACTGCTTCGCCGAGACCGAAGTTGATGTTGGCTGACAACGGATTACTCGGGAGTCCGCCAGGCACCAGCTGCAAGAACGACATTGATTGATCAGAGTCTTGCGGATAGAGCTTCTGGAGGCCAACGGCGAAAAGATCACCAATGAACCCCTGCTGCTTCGGGTTCGACTGCTCGTTCGCTGCACCCGGGTTCAGGGTGACTGATTCAGCGAAGTTCTCAAAACTCCACTGCTCCGTGCTGCCGTGCTGCAACGGTGCATCGCCGAACTCGGCGAGACGAGTGTCGAACGCTCGGAATGGAGCCTCCAACGGGACAACACGGCCACTGTTGGTCGATACATCGCCACCGGACTTGAAGTAGCCGAGGACGTCGACGACGAGGTCCATGTCACCCTGATGGTTGTAAAAGTGCACCTTGCCATCTGGGCCAATCGGCACGATTGCCATGTTCGCCTTAATGTCACCGCTGTGGGCAAACGAGCTTGCCGTCGCTTTGTCATTAGGGCCGAGCGCCTTTGGAGTGGCCGACAAGAAGGTGTCCTTGCTGCCCGGCTTGTTGTTGACGAGCGCCAGGTTGACCATGACCGCCGTGATCGACGCATCGTTTGGCACGATGTCGGTGACCTTTGGCGTCACCGCGTCGACGCCACGGATCTGCAGTTCCATGCTGTCATCAGCACCGAAGCTGCCACTTCGGGGGTTCGGCGACGTTCGGGTATCGAGAATACGACCCGGGTTGACAATCTCGAGTCTCGAACCAGCGGTGCCGTACTGCGAAGTCGAAATGAAGCCGACGACATCGACGATCACATTGGCGGTGCCAGCTCCGTCCATGTACAAGTTGAAGGTGATTGAGTCATCCTCGCCGATCCCCACAATTGCAAGGTTCGGCACAACCTGATCAGGGGCATACGTGATCAGCGCGGAAACCTCGCCTTTGCCGTCGGGGCCGCCGAACTCGAAGCCCTTCGGGTACGCCGCCAGGTAGCCACTCCGAGTGGGGCCGACAACTGAAATGGTCGCCACGATCGCCAAAATGTCGCTGGCATTTTCCGGAAGATCACCGAGCCCGAGCGGATTGAAATTGAACTCGCCGTCAGTGATGTTGGTGCCCGGCCCGAAACCAGCCGACTTCGGGCCCTTCGGCGCAATGTCGTTGATGCTGTACGTACCAGGGCGCGTGTCCAGGATGCGCGTTGGAGTGAGTGGATGGAATTCGCCACCTGCATCGGTCGGTGTTTGCGCTGACACAACGCCGCCAGACGGACCTCCGACGGCAGTAAAAGACACCACGCTCGCACAGGCGAGCAGAGCGCTCAAAGTACGTCGGAACCACTTCTTCGAACTCATCTGCGACATCGTAATCCATTCGTCATAAAAGGTGAGTTCATCTGGCCCACGCTTCGCTCCGCTGCCCTGACTCGAGCGCCCTGACTCGAGCGCCCTGACTCAAGCGCCCTGACTCAAGCGCCCTGACTCGATGGGATCAGCTGAACGTCGGAGCTATACCCAAATCGCCGATGACACCCATGAGCCGATCGTGCTCGGCGGCGTCGACAGTTGTTGATTCGTCAATGAGCATGACCGGGATGTCGTCGCGGATTGCGTAGCTGCGCTGCAGGCGAGGGTTGTAGAGGATGGATTCTGCTTCGAGGTAGTAGAGCGGGCCCTTGTCTTCAGGGCAGGCGAGGATCTCAAGAAGAGCCGGAGCAAGTGACATGTCGGCAAGGCTACGGGATCAGCTGGTGATCATCGTCAACAGCTCGGTGACCCGGTCAGTACAGGTAATGAGGTCGGCAGCTTCGAGGTTCAACCGCAGTAACGGCTCGGTGTTCGAAGGGCGCAGATTGAACCACCAGTCGCCGCAGTCGACCGTGAGGCCGTCGAGGCGATCCTGGTCGTGGTCGCTGTGCACGGCACTGATCTGTTCGATCACGGCGGCAGCATCATCGACCTGGGTGTTGATCTCGCCGCTGGCCGCATAACGCTCGAACGGGGCACGAACCCCAGACAGCGGCCCGCCGGATCGCCCGACTTCGGCCATCACCATCAACGATGCGATCAAGCCACTGTCGGCGTTGAAGTTGCGAGCGAAATAGTAGTGCGCTGAGTGCTCGCCGCCGAAGACCGCTCCGGTTTCGGCCATGATCTGCTTGATGTAGGAGTGCCCAACTTTGGTCCGCACGGGCACGCCACCGTGCTCGGTGACAACCTCGGGAACGCTCTTTGAGCATATGAGATTATGTAAAATCGTGGCGCCCGGCGCAGCGCGCAGTGCCGCAACAGCGAGCAGCGCAGTAGTGGTCGAGCCGCTCAGACCCACGCCCAGCTCGTCAACGACGAACACCCGATCTGCATCACCGTCGAATGCCAGCCCGATGTCAAAGCCGCCAGACTTGACGCGTGCTCGCAGGTCGCGCTGGTTCGCAGGCTGCAGCGGATCTGCCGGATGGGTGGGGAATGTGCCG
>CALAHA010000414.1 GCA_937891565.1 uncultured Ilumatobacter sp.
GGCACTGCGCACCCGCACCTTCTACGTCGTACCGCGCGTCAATCCCGACGGAGCGGAGTGGGCCCTTGCTGGCTCGCCCCGGTATCGCCGATCGAGCGTCCGGAACTGGCCACTCGCCGACGGCCGTCGCTGGCCCGGTCATGAGAGCGAAGACATTGACGGCGATGGGCGGATTCTTCAGATGCGCATTGCTGACCAGGACGGCCAGTGGACGCCGCACCCGGACGACGAGCGTCTACTTGTATCTGTGCCGCTCGACGGGCTGGCTGAGGGCGCGCAGCGCTATCGACTCTTCGGCGAGGGCACCATTGAAGACTTCGACGGGTTCACGATGCCCAAGCCGCGATTCCCTCAGGGCCTCGACATGAACCGTAATTTCCCAGCGGGTTGGGGCACGACAGTGCCGGGTTCCGGCGATCATCCGTTGAGCGAGCCAGAGATCGATGCGTTAGTCAGGGCGATCGCTGCTCGCCCAAACATCTGTGGCTTCAACGCGTTCCACACCTTCGGCGGGGTGCTGCTGCGGCCGTCGTCGACTGCTGCCGACGACACGCTCCCGCCGAATGACGTGTGGGTGTGGAAAGAACTCGCCAAGCGCGGCACCGAACTCACTGGCTACCCGGCTCACTCGGTGTACGAAGACTTCACGTGGGACACGACTGAGACGATGAGCGGAGCCTCTGACGACTGGGCGTACGAGCACCTCGGCGTTTACGGCTGGACCACCGAATTCTGGGACCTTGTGCATGCTGCGACCGGCGAGAAGATCTCGACGCATTTCTGGTACACCGGCCCGACCGACGACCAGGCGACCGCCGCGCTGGACTGGCTCGACAACCAGCCAGGCAACGCACTCACTGCTGGCTTCGTCGACTGGTACCCGTTCGACCACCCACAACTCGGCTCGGTCGAACTGGGCGGCTGGAACAACTTGTACTCGTGGCAGAACCCCCCGAAACATCTCCTCGCAGACGAAGTCGACGGCCACGGAGCGTTCGCAGTCGTGTAAGCGTTGAGTGCGCCCTGCAGCGAGATCAAGCACACCGTCGTTGAACAACCGGGCACTGAACCGACGGTCGGTGCAATACGCCAACGAGCGGGAACAAAATCAACCAGCATCACCTGCCAATAGTTGCGTATGGGGTCAGGCCCCTTTCGCAACTCTGTAGGTCGCTACGACTGGTCAGCGAGTTCGTCGAAAAAGTCGGGCTGCGGCCGGACGAGCTGGGCGCTGCGCTGCGGCGTCCAGTCGAGGTCGAGGTACTGCTTGTAGCCGACGTGAGTCGGGATGAAGCCGTGGTCCTGGAAGAACTTGTGGGCGTGCTGCCGCTTCGCTCCAGCGGTGAGCTGCATGCGGTAGCAGCCAAGATCGCGTGCGCGGCTGGCGGCGTATTCGAGAAGTTGGCTACCAATGTCGGTGTCGCTGTGCCCGGGAGCGACGTGCATCGACTCGATCTCGGCGCAACGGCCACCGCGATGCTGGAAGTGGCGGAAGGTCACGAGTTGCACCATGGCAACGGCACGCCCGCCCAGGTCGGCAACGAGCAGGTAGCTGCCGTTGGTCGCATCAATCTCGCGGATGGCATCGAGGTAGTCGCCGACGAATCTTGGATTGTCGCGGTTCGTCTGCATAAACCCAGGGTCACGAACCTTGTCGCCGAGCAACAGCTCGATCAGATCGTCGACGTCGGATTCCAACGCATCTCGGAGGTACACCTGCATTGGAAGCGTATTGTGCCAGAAGCGCGTACCGCCACGCGCGATGGTCGAGCGATATTTGGTGCGATTGAGCGCTGCGCGGCGCGCCGCAGTGCAGGCGACGGGTGGCCCGTGGCACGATTGGGCAATGAGATTGAATCGCGCACTTGTCACGGGAGCATCGTCAGGTACCGGCCGAGCGATCGCACAACAGTTGGCGGCCAACAGAACACAATCGGAGATTGTGGCTCGCGACAGGGAACGGCTTGAGGCGCGTGCGAGCGAAGTGGACGTCGACTGTGAGGCCCTCGTTGCCGACCATCGTCTCTCACAAGTTGCCGCCGAGGCGATCGTGCAAGGCGGTGGTGGCGGGATCCTCAATGTCTCGTCGGTCGCAGCGTTCGCGCCGGGGCCGAACAGCGCCACGTATGCCGCGACGCAAGCCTTCGTCAGCACCGAATTCCAGGACAGCGCCGACTTTGACGCGTCCAAGGTGCCTGACCGCCGGTGGCAGTCAGCCGACGATGTGGGCGCTGGGTTGTTGAATGCGCTCCCTGGCCCAGCACGACGGTTTCTCGTCCCCCTGGTGCTGTCGTGACCATGCCGATGTCGGATCTCTTCGATGCTGCTGTCGCCGCACAGCAGCAGTCGTATTCGCCCTACTCGAAGTACCCGGTCGGCGCCGCGGTGCGGACCGCGTCGGGAGCGGTCTTCACCGGCTGCAATGTGGAGAACTCGGCGTACCCGGAAGGCACATGCGCCGAGGCCGGCGCAATCGCCGCGATGGTGTTGGCCGGTGAACGAGTAATTGTCGAGGCGCTCACCGTGACGGGTGGCGATACGCCAGGTACTCCGTGCGGCGGTTGCCGTCAGAAACTGCGTGAGTTCGCCGGCCCCGATGCGATCATTCACGCGACGACCAATGGTGGCGCGGTGCTCGACATTTCGATGGCCGATCTACTGCCCTCGTCGTTCGGCCCCGAGTTTCTCCTCGGTGAGCGCGCCCGGTGAGCGCGCCAGTTTGAGGTGCAGGTGATGAGCGTTGTCGTGGCTGAACCGTTCGGAGTAAATGCTGAGTCAGTCATTGTCAAGTAATTGAAGTCGAGGTTGTTGATGACTCCTCTGACCCCTATCTTGAGCGTTAACGAATAAGGATCTCGATCCATACCCCGAATCCCCCGAATCCCCCGAATCCCCCGAATATCTCTCGAACACAGGAAGCAAGGAGCATCACATGCCTAAGGCAGTCGGTATCGACCTCGGTACCACCAACTCAGTCGTCTCGGTCCTCGAAGGCGGCGAGC
>CALAHA010000415.1 GCA_937891565.1 uncultured Ilumatobacter sp.
GCACGGCGATCGCGACCGCTGCCGTCAACGCGACGATCGACGAGATGCGGCGACTTGACGCTCCGACACTCGCGGCAACTACCGGGGCGCGGCTCACTGCCAAGCTCGTTGACCTCGATGGTGTTGTCGGGGTCCGCGGCTTCGGCCTCATGCTCGGCGTCGAACTCGCCGATGGACTTGACGCCCGGGTGGCGTACGCCGATCTGCTCGACGCAGGGCTGATCGTGAATGCAGTGAACCCTTCCACCATCCGCCTTGTCCCGCCGCTCACCGTGAGCGACGCAGAAGTTGATGAGGCCGTTGCCTTGATCAACACCGCGCTCCTTCGACAAAGAGACGCATCATGACCCGGCATCTGATTGACGTCGTTGACTTCAGCGCCACCGAGATCAACAGCATTCTCGATCTGGCCGAGACACCGATCGGCGATCTTTGCCAACCGCTCGCCGGCAAGGGTGCGGCACTGATCTTTGAGAAGCCCTCGGCACGGACCCGGCACTCCATGGAAATGGCCGTGGTGCAACTCGGTGGGCATCCGGTGTTCACCCGAGGCGAAGAAGTCGGGTTCGACACTCGTGAGCCAGTCGAAGACGTTGCCCGGATCATGGAGGGCTTCCACTCCCTGATAGCCGCGCGAGTTTTTAGCCACAGCACAGTCACCCGGCTTGCTGCCGTCTCGAGCGTGCCGGTCGTCAACATGTTGAGCGACCACTCGCATCCGCTGCAGGCGTTTGCTGATGCGCTCACCATGCGTCAGAACCTCGGTGACCTCGCTGGCCAGACCGTTGCGTTCGTCGGTGACTACAACAACGTCGCTCGCTCACTCGCCGAGATTTCGGCGCTTCTCGGGATGCACGTGCGTCTCGCGTCGCCTCCCGGCTTCGAAGCCGACGACGCCGAGCTCGAACGGATTCTTCTCCTCGGGGCCGCATCGGTCGAGCAGGGGAGCCGCCCGATCGACATGGTCGTCGGAGCGAACGCCGTCCATACCGATACCTGGGTCTCGATGGGCGAAGAAGCCGACAAGGCCGAAAAGCTTCAAAAATTTGAAGGCTTCACGGTCGATGACACGATGATGGCTGCTGCCGGCACCAGCGCGATCTTCATGCATTGCCTGCCCGCCTATCGCGGTCTTGAAGTGTCGGCCGACGTAATCGACGGGCCCCGCTCGGTCGTGTTTCAGCAGGGCCACAACCGGATGCATGCCGCTCGCGGCGCCCTCGCCTTTCTCCTGGGAGACAACGCATGACCACGAAGGTCCAACGCCAAACGCTCATCGCCCGATTGGTCGGCGACCACCAGGTCGGCAGCCAGCCCGAGCTCCTCGAATTGCTTGCCAGCGAGGGCATCGAAGCCACCCAGGCAACAGTGTCACGCGATCTCGAAGACATCGGCGCCGTCAAGGTGCGCGTGCCAGGCGGCAACACGCTGTACGCCATCCCCGAGTTCGCACCCGACCGGCTCGCCCCGGTCGAACATGTCCGCAGGGTCATGGGGGAGTGGGTGGCCGATGTTGCCGTTTCCGGCAACATTGTTGTCTTGCGCACCCCGCCGGGTTGCGCTCACGTGGTTGCATCGGCGCTCGATCGCAGCCGGATTGAAGGGCTACTCGGCACCGTTGCTGGTGACGACACGCTGATGTGTATTTCGGCCATCGCCGATGGCACCCAACTTTGCAAAGACCTGAAAGACCTCGCCGGCCTCGATTGAGGGCGCGCCGATCGAACGAAAAGACACTCATGGATCTCGATGACGAACACAAATTTGCGCGCGACGGCGAATTGCCGGCAAAGGCAAAGACCCTCTGGCACGGTCGTTTCACCGGCGGGCCCAGCGAATCGCTTCTGGCCTACACCGTCAGTCTTCCGTATGACCAGCGGATGTGGCCCGACGACATTGCGGGGTCGAAGGGCCATGTTCGTGGCCTCGCCCGCGTCGGGCTGTTGACCGAAGGGGAATGCAACGACATCTTGATGGCACTCGATCAGGTCGGTGTCGAGATGGAGGGCGGCGGTTTTGAGTTCGTCGACAGCGATGAAGACATTCACACTGCGATCGAACGTCGAGTCACCGAGATTGCCGGTCCGGCCGGCGGGAAGCTGCACACGGCACGCAGCCGAAACGATCAAGTCGCCACGGCGTTGCGGCTGTGGTGTAAACGCGAACTGAAAGACGTCGCCATTCGCCTCATCGAGATGCAAGAAGTACTGCTCGACCAGGCCCTTGAGGCCGGCGACGCCTATCTGCCTGGTTATACGCATCTCCAGCGCGCCCAACCCGTGCTGCTCTCGCATCACCTGATGGCCCACGGTTGGGCCCTCGGCCGTGATGTCAGCCGGCTCATCGACACGCTGAACCGTCTCGATGTGTCCCCGGTGGGTGCGGGAGCGCTCGCTGGCTCATCTCTGCCGATTGATCCGGTGGGCAATGCGGCTGACCTCGGTTTCGCCAAGGCGTTTGACAACAGCCTCGACGCAGTGAGCGACCGTGACTTTGTCGCCGAAGCTGTCTTCGATCTTGCCCTGATCGGTATCCACCTTTCCCGGATTGGCGAGGAGTGGGTGCTGTGGACCTCCGGCGAGTTTGGGTTCGCCAAGCTCGACGACGGGTACGCAACCGGCTCGTCGATGCTCCCGCAGAAGAAAAACCCCGACATTGCCGAATTGGCCCGAGGTAAGAGCGGCCGATTGATCGGCAACCTGACCGGCCTGCTTGCCACGCTGAAGGGTCTCCCCTTGGCCTATAACCGGGATCTCCAGGAAGATAAGGAGCCGTTGTTCGATTCGGTGGAACAGGTGACGCTGGCTGTTGCGGCGCTCACCGGCATGATCGCTACTGCGACGTTCAACGTCGATGTCATGGCCGCGGCCGCCGACGAAGAGACGATGGCTGCAACCGACCTTGCCGAATTTCTTGTTCGCGGTGGGATGCCATTCCGCGAAGCTCATGCCGTCGTGGGGGCCCACGTGCAGGCGTGCCTCGCAGGCAAGGGCGGCCTGGCCGACCTCGTCGCGGCCGACCCGTTGCTCGGCCCAGAAGCAGCAGCCCTGGTGCGACCCGGCGTCGGCGTCAAGATGCGGACATCGCGAGGTGGTGCGGGGCCCGCTGCTCGTGAAGAACAGGTCGGTTCGTACCGAACGATGCTCGAGAACGAGATGAACGAAATTCGGTCCCTCACCGGAGTCAACTGAATCATTGTGGGGCCGTGGCTCGACCGTTCGTTCATCTCGCATCGACGAACAAGATGTCGCCGCCCGGTATCGGCCGGGGCCCATTCAGCCGGGTCGTGCCCCATCTACTCGACGCTGGGCCCCGCACCGGCTTCAAAAGGGCAGGTGCGGGGCCACAAGCTGTGGTGGAGTGAGGCGGTGACGCCGACGATCGCCCAACCGAGGTCTGCGACCTTTCCGACTTCCGCTCAGGTCAGCGCAGGTCAGGCGCTGTTGGGGTTCGAGGTTGACTGTTTTTGCAGTCGGTAGCACGCCTGGTTTCTGTTGGTGCGGGGCACCTCATTGCAAACCGGGCTGAACAAGACTGTCAGCAATCAGAACGGCACGATCTTGGACACAGTGTTCGACCCGGAGTTGGTGACCCAGATGTTGGTGCCATCAAACGCCACCCCACCCGGAAAGCTGCCGGCGGGGAGTGTGATGGTCGCAGTCACGGTGTCAGTAGCAGGGTTGATCTTGGACACAGTGTCCGACCCGGAGTTGGTGACCCAGATGTTGGTGCCATCAAACGCCACCCCGGCCGGGTTGTTGCCGAAGGGGAGTGTGATGGGGGTGGTCACGGCGTTATTTGCCGGGTTGATCTTGGACACAGTGTCCGACCCGGAGTTGGTGACCCAGATGTTGGTGCCATCAAACGCCACCCCGAGCGGGAGGTTGTCGACGGTGATGGGGGTGCCGATCACGGTGCCAGTATCCGGGTCGATCTTGGACACAGTGCCCGACCCGGCGTTGGTGACCCAGATGTTGGTGCCATCAAACGCCACCGCGTGCGGATAGCTGCCGACGGCGATGGGGGTGCCGATCACGGCGTTAGTAACCGGGTCGATCTTGGACACAGTGCCCGTCCCCGCGTTGTTGGTGACCCAGATGTAGGTGCCATCAAACGCCACCCCGACCGGGCGGTTGAGGTCGGTGACGGGCGCAGTCACGGTGCCAGTATCCGGGTCAATCTTGGACACCGTGTTCGACGCGCGATTGGTGACCCAGATGTTGGTGCCATCAAACGCCACCCCGTGCGGGCCGGTGCCGACGGCGATGGGGTCGCCGATCACGGTGCCAGTATCCGGGTTGATCTTGGACACAGTGCCCGACCCGCCGTTGTTGGCGACCCAGATGTAGGTGCCATCAAACGCCACCGCGATCGGGCCGTTGAGGCCGGTGACGGTCGCGGTTTGGCAGGCTGGCAGGTCCCAGCGCAGCGTTGCTGAGCAACTCGACGTTAACGGACCCGCGTCACCGTTGGCTCCGTTGGTTCCGTTGGTTCCGTTGACACCGTTGGCACCTGCGGGTCCTTGTGGTCCTGCGACGCCTTGAGTTTCGAGTGCGGTGACGCGGTTGACGAGGTCGAGGAGTCCGGTGTTGGTGGTGTAACCAACAATGTCGATCACGACGTCCATTGTTGCTCTCGTTACAGGAGTCCCGTAGTACAGGCCGATTTTGCCTGCGTTGGCGCCTGTTGTGGGTACCGCAACAGTGATCGAGTTCGCGACAATGTCACCGGGTGCAAAGTTGAGTCCTGCTGTTGCGGGCACACCGGTCGCGTCACCGGGGCGGATTGACAGGTACCCCGCGCCAGTTGGTGATACTGCTGTCACGTTCAACAACACAGCTGTTGCGCCTGCCGGAACGACCACACGGCTGGTCGATTGTTGGTTTGCTTCGGTCCAGGTGGTGATGGTGCCGGTCACCTGAAACTTTTTGGGTGTA
>CALAHA010000416.1 GCA_937891565.1 uncultured Ilumatobacter sp.
GTCGGCACCGAGCGACGACAAGATTTCATCGACGACATCGGCCTCATCGGCGAAATCGCACCACGAGTCAGCAGTCGATCCGTCGGACGACGAGCCGCCACATGCGGCAAACACCAGCGGCACAACAGCCAACGCTTCCATGAGTTTGTACTGCCGAGACATGGAGGTGACCATTGCAATGACGTTAGTTGCCCAGCTCCTACAGAAATCGGCACAGCACCTCAGCCGAGGTGCTGGTGCAGGAACGCCGTTGCTTGCGGCCAGATAGCCGCAATCCGCTCGGTGTCCTGCGTGCCGAGGGCGTTGTGCGGCGCCATGAACGCGTGGCCGGTTCCCGCGTGCACAGTCAGTGTGACGTCTTTACCCATTGCCTGCAGGCGGGCCTCGAGCTCTTTTGCTGCTGCCGGCGGAAAGAAGTCGTCGTGCTCGGCCATGTGCCCCTGGATAGGCGCAGTGATCGCCGAGTAATCAGGCTGATCGTCGCCCTGCGGAAATCCGTAGAAAGGAACTGCGACCTTGACCCGGTCAGGTCGCAGCGATGCGAGGACGAACGTCAACAGGCCGCCCATACAGAAACCCACGACGCCGATGCCCTCGCCGGTGGTCGCTTCGTGCTCGACGAGGTAGTCGACAGCACCACTCATGTCGCGGCCCGCGCGATCGGCGGGCAGCGCGTTCATCAGCTCGCCGGCCTTGTCCATCTCGTCGTGAGCGGCAAGTTCGCCGTGGTACAGATCAGGAGCCAGCGCAACGAAGCCCGCCGTGGCGAGGCGGTCAGCCATCTCCTTGATGCCCGAGTCGAGGCCCCACCACTCTTGGACGACGATCACGCCGGGACCAGATCCGCTTTCGGGGACAGCGAGGTACCCGCGTGCGTCGTTGCCGTTGCTGGGGAACTCGACCATCTCAGTGCTCATCTCCCGAACGTATCGCGGTCACACTGTGCCAGGCACAGTATGACCGCTTCTCAGCGATCGGACGGGAAGCCGAGATCGATCGTGCTCTGGGCCGGGTCGGGCCAACGGCTGGTGACGACCTTGCCTTGTGTGTAGAAATTGATGCCCTCTGGGCCGTACATATGGGTGTCACCGAACAGGCTCGCCTTCCAACCACCGAAGCTGTAGTAGCTCACCGGGACTGGAATCGGCACGTTGATCCCGACCATGCCGACCTGCACATCGAACTGGAACTGCCGAGCAGCGCCGCCGTCACGGGTGAAGATCGCAACGCCATTGGCGAACTGGTTCGCGTTGATTGTTTCGAGGCCCTCTTGGTATCCAGAGACGCGCATCACGCTGAGCACAGGGCCAAAGATCTCGTCGTCGTAACACGCCATACCCGGCTTGACGTTGTCGATCAGCGTCGGGTTGACGAAGTAGCCATCGGCCGGAAGGTTCTCGCGCCCGTCGACGACGATTGTCGCGCCATCGCCAGGCGCACCGTCGATGTAGCTCTTCACCTTGTCACGATGCTCGGCGGTGATCAACGGGCCCATTTCGTTGTCGGGCTCGCTGCCCGGACCGACCTTGATGCCGGGAATGCGATCAGCGATCTTGGCAACGAGTTCGTCAGCGATCGCGTCAGCCGCAAGCACCACACTGACAGCCATGCACCGCTCACCGGCTGAGCCGTAGGCCGCACCGATCAGCGCGTCTGCTGCCATGTCGAGGTCGGCGTCAGGCAACACAAGCATGTGGTTTTTCGCTCCACCGAGTGCCTGCACCCGCTTGCCGTTCTTCGTGCCGGTCTCGTAGATGTAGCGAGCGATCGGCGTCGAGCCGACGAAGCTCACCGCAGAAATGTCATCGTGTTCGAGGATCGTGTCGACAGCGAGCTTGTCGCCCTGCACCACGTTGAACACACCGGCTGGCAACCCGGCCTGAGCGAACAACTCGGCAATAAACATCACCGCAGAAGGGTCCTTCTCGCTGGGCTTCAAGATGAACGTGTTGCCGCACGCAATGGCGTTGGAGAACATCCACATCGGGACCATTGCTGGGAAGTTGAACGGCGTGATCCCGGCAACGACACCCAGCGGCTGACGGATCGAATACACGTCGACCCCCGTTGCTGCCTGCTCGCTATAGGAACCCTTGATCAGCTCCGAGATACCGCAGGCGTACTCGACGTTCTCGAGGCCGCGGGACACTTCGCCCATGGCGTCGGACACGACCTTGCCGTGCTCGTTACTGACGAGCGTGGCGATCTTGAGCTTGTTGGCGTCGATCAGTTCGCGGAATCGGAACATGATTTCAGCGCGCTTCGTCAGTGACGTCGAACGCCAGCCGGGGAACGCCGCCTTCGCCGCAGCGACTGCGGCCTCAACCTCGGCAACCGATGCCAGACCGACCGAGGCAGCCTGCTCGCCTGTGGCTGGGTTGTACACCGGCGAGGTGTTGCCCGATGTCGATGGCACGGCAGCGCCGTTGATCCAGTGTCCAATGGTGTCCATATCGTTCCCTTGTTCGAATGATTAGAGCGCTCTAATCTTGTACAACCCTAGACGATTTACATCGCTCGGAAAAGCGCTATCTCTCCGACGACCTATTGCTTGGCGAGGGTTTGCTCGCGTAGCGCCGGAATAATGTGTTCGCCGTACTGCTGCATCGTGTGGTCCTTGCCATCGTGCTGTAAGTAGATCGCAAACTGATCGACGCCGAGCGCCTGGAGCGCGAGGAGCCGTTCGAGTTGTGCTTCGACCGGGCCGAGGATGCAGAACCGATCGATGATCTCGTCAGGCACGAATGCCGTGTGTGTGTTCCCCGCCTGGCCATGCTCGTTGTAGTCATAGGCCTCGCGACCAGCGATGTAATCGGTCAGTGCCTGTGGCACCGGCGCAGCATCGCCGTATCGGGTCACGATGTCGGCCACGTGGTTGCCGACCATGCCGCCAAACCAGCGACACTGATCACGCATGTACGCCAGGTCATCCATTGGGCCCACGTAGGCGGGGGCTGCGATACACATCGTGATGTCGTCGGGGTTGCGACCGGCATCGCTGGCTGCGGTGCGTACTGCGTTGATCATCCACTCGGTGATCGAGAGGTCAGCCAGTTGCAGGATGAAGCCGTCGCACGTCTCACCGATCATCTTGAGGGCCTTCGGGCCGTAGCCCGCTCCCCAGACTTCAAGCTCGCTCTTGGCCGCCCACGGCAGAGTGATGGTCGAACCGTTGTATTCGACACTCCGACCACAGCCGAGTTCGCGGATCACGTTGATCGAGTCGCGCATCGTGGCCAAAGTGGTCGGCTTGCCGTTGGTGACGCGCACAGCCGAGTCGCCGCGGCCGATCCCGCAGACCGTGCGATTCCCGTACATCTCGTTGAGTGTTGCGTACGTGGAGGCAGTGACGGTCCAGTCGCGCGTTGCCGGGTTGGTGACCATTGGCCCGACCACGATGTTGCGTGTCTCGGCAAGGATTTGGGAGAAAATGACGTAGGGCTCTTGCCACAAGATGTGCGAGTCGAACGCCCACACGTGGCTGAACCCGTACGTCTCGGCACGCCGAGCGAGGTCAATCACGCGCGCCGCGGGTGGGGTGGTTTGTAATACGACTCCGATGTCCATGAGCGATCCCGATTCAGTGGATGTACTTGTTGAGGCTGCGCTTGACGAACTGACCGTGGCCCTTGGCGCCAAGGTAGGTGTCGTTCGCCACGACGACGCGACCGCGTGAGATCACCGTGTCGACCTTGCCGTCGACTTCAAACCCCTCGTAGGACGAGTGGTCCATTGCCATGTGGTGTTTGTCGTTGATACCAATCTTGGTCTTGGTATTCGGGTCCCACACAAGAACGTCGGCGTCAGCGCCGGGCTCAAGCACACCCTTCTTCTCGAGGCCAAACATCCGCGCCGGGGTAGTGCAGCAGGTCTCGACCCAGCGTTCGAGGGTCATCTCCCCCATCACCACGCCCTGGTAGATCATTTCCATGCGATGCTCGACGCCACCCATGCCGTTCGGGATCTTCGAAAAATCACCGATGCCAAGTTCTTTCTGATCCTTCATGCAGAACGGGCAATGGTCGGTGGAAACCACAGCGAGTTCGTTCATCCGCAGGCCCTTCCATAGATCTTTCTGGTGGTGCTCGTGCTTTGAGCGCAGCGGCGTCGAACACACCCACTTCGCCCCTTCGAACCCGGGCTGAGCGAGGTGGTCTTCGATCGACAGGTACAGGTATTGCGGGCAGGTCTCAGCAAACACGTTGAGGCCCATGTGCTGCGCACGTGACACCTCTTCGAGTGCTTCCGATGCCGACATGTGCACGATGTAGAGCGGCACGTTGCCGGCGACACGAGCGAGCTTGATCGCACGATGCGTCGCCTCCGACTCGAGCTCTTCGGGTCGGGTGTACGAGTGATACTTCGGATCGCTGTCGCCACGGGCCAGCGACTGGGCGACCAGCACATCGATCGCGATGCCGTTCTCGGCGTGCATCATCATCAACGCACCCGATTCCGATGCGTTCTGCATTGCTCGCAGGATCTTGCCGTCGTCCGAGTAAAAGACACCCGGGTAAGCCATGAACATCTTAAAACTCGTGATGCCTTCGTTCTCGACGAGGTACGTCATTGCCTCGAGCGATTCCTCGTTCACGTCACCGATGATCTGGTGGAACGCGTAGTCGACGTGGCATTCGCCAGCGGCTTCGACGTGACGGGCAGCGAGGGCCTCGCGTACGTCGAGCCCGACCGTTTGCGACGCGAAGTCGATGATCGTGGTCACGCCGCCCCATGCCGCAGCCCGCGAGCCGGTATCGAAGTCGTCAGCGGACACCGTCCCACCGAACGGCAGCGACATATGAACATGGGCATCGACGCCACCCGGCACGACATATTTGCCGGTCGCGTCAATCACCACATCGGGTGTGATGCCATAAGCCGCAGCGTGCCCCGGAGCGAGGATCGCGGCGATCGATTCGCCGTCGATGAGCACATCAG
>CALAHA010000417.1 GCA_937891565.1 uncultured Ilumatobacter sp.
GGCAGGCCCAGGACCTGCTCGCCCATGATGTTTCGCATGATCTCCGAGGTGCCGCCCTCGATCGAGTTCGCGCGGACGCGCAGGAAGGCGTAACGCAGACCGTTTTCGCCGCCGCTTGCAACTGACTCTTCTGGGCGGCGGAACGTGTAGTCGTAGTCAACCAACGCGTCGGCACCGAGCAAGTTCATGCAGAAGTCGTACAGACCCTTGTTGAGCTCGGAGTACGCGAGCTTCGCAATCGACATCTCTGGCCCGGGGTTACCCGACTTAGCGTTTTGGCTCGCACGCATGTTGGTCAGGCGCCCGACCTCGGCCTCTACCCAGAATTGCATGAGCCGATCCTTGGTGGCCGCGTCCTTGCGTGACTCGTCCATCGCCTCCCAAACCTGAACGGCGTCGTTGGCTGCCCCGCCACGCCTCGGTGCGCCACCTCCGCCACCACCGATTGCGCTGCGCTCGTTCATCAGCGTGGTCAAGCTGGCCCGCCAGCCTTCGCCGACAGCACCCACGCGGTTTGCGTCCGGCACACGCACATCGGTCATGTAGACCTCGTTGAACTCCGCCTCGCCGGTGATCTGACGGAGCGGACGGACTTCGACGCCTGGAGCACGCATGTCGAGTGCGAAGTACGTCATGCCCTTGTGCTTCGGGGCCTCAGGGTCGGTCCGGGTGACGAGCATTCCGAAGTCGGCGATGTGTGCAAGCGTGTTCCACACCTTTTGACCATTGATGATCCACTCGTCACCGTCGCGCTCGGCTTTACAAGCCAGGCCTGCGAAGTCGGAACCGGCCCCGGGCTCGGAGAACAGCTGGCACCACCGCTCTTCGCCGGTGAACATCGGGCGAAGAAAACGTTGCTTTACCGATTCATCCGCGTGTGTGGCGATCGTGGGGCCGGCGAGGGCCATGAAGAAGGTGCTCGGATGTGTCGGTTTGGCACCGGCTGCCTTGAGACGCCGTTCGACGACACGGTTCAGCTCGGGGCGCGTACCCAATCCGCCTTCGCCCTTGGCAAAATGGACCCAGGCGAGGCCAGCGTCGAAGCGTGCGCCGCGGAACGTCACGTCGTCCATCTGCTGGGGATCGTGTGCGGCAAGCAGCATGTCGAGCGCGTCGTTGACCAGTTGCGTCTCGGGATCGGTCGAGATCGAACTCGGGGCGGTTTCAGTGACAGTCATCTATTGATTGTCGCAGACCAGCATTCGCGCAAAGAAGTCCGAGTGCTCGACGTTCGTCACGCTCGCGACTTCAGTGGGCGGAGCATCCCCGTTTCCGTGTGCCGTTGCTGGGTACGTTCGGGTTGTGTTGTACCTCACCGATTTCCCAGAACTCGCCGACGATGGCGCCTCGACGCTGACCGGTACTTGCGGCTCTGAGCCGAAGTTCGTCTGCGAGCAGGTGTTCGAAGCCACGGGCGGCAACGAGGCGTTGACTCAGATCGCCGACTGGTTGATCGGGCGCCCACTTTCGACGCTGCTCATCGTCTTCGTTGCGTGGATCGTCACGCGAGTTGCCCAGCGTTACGTTCGTCGACTCGTGACGCGCGTCGTGGCACCCGATCGCGACGCGACAGCGCGGCGGCTGGCCATGATCGGCATCGATAACCCGACATCGATCATGGGCGCAGAGGCCGATCCCCGACGTCATGCTCGGGCAACGTCGATCTCCGATGTGGTGGGCAGCTCGATCACTGTATTGATCTGGGTCGTCGCGGCCATTTTGGTTATCGGCGAGTTCGGCTTCAACCTCGGACCGTTCATTGCCGGCGCCGGCATCGCTGGCGTAGCGCTCGGCTTCGGCGCACAGAGCTTGGTCAAGGATTGCATTTCCGGGTTGTTCATGTTGGTCGAAGATCAGTACGGCATCGGCGACATCGTCGACCTGGGCGAAGCAATCGGTGAGGTCGAACAGGTGACGTTGAGGACAACCGTTTTACGCGGCCTTGATGGAACGGTCTGGCATGTGCCGAACGGCGAGGTGCAGCGAGTAGGTAACAAGTCGCAACTCTGGTCGGTTGCGCTGGTCGATATCGATGTGGCGTACGACAGTGACATCGCCGCGGCAAAAAATCTCATGCTCTCGACTGCCACCGAGGTCTGCACCTCCGAGCAATGGTCGCCGGATGTCCTCGAGGAGCCCATCGTTCTCGGCGTCGAGAGCCTCGGCGCCGACGGCATCACGCTTCGCATGATCGTCAAGACCTCGCCTGGCTCGCAATGGGCGCTGCAACGCGATCTCCGTGAGGCGTTGAAGGCCAGTTACGACAGCGCTGGGATCGAGATCCCGTTCCCGCAACGCTCTGTCTGGGTCCGCGGCGACGCCACCTAACTCGGCCGGTCTGCGCCGACCGCACGGATAAATCGCGGATTCTCGACCAATCTGGAAACATGCACAACACCTGCGGGTGTAACAATGTTGCAATGTTGTGCAGCATGATGGGCCTGGGTTGGGACGCATTCGCTGCCGCACCCAGCACATCGGGGCTCATCATCAGCGGCCTGCTGCTTGTGATCGGCGCTGGAGTACTTTGGTACGGCGAGCAACACGTCGCCCCCGAGCGCCCACAACGGGCTGGAACATCTGGTGCACTGCGCCGCGAATCCCCTGCCGTTGTGAACATGTTGACGAATGACGCCACGCTCACCGCATCGGGCTTGCGCGCCACGGTGATCGACCTTGCTGCGCGTGGCTGGCTCCGTCTCCTCCCACCGCTTGATAATGATGACGAACTCGGACGCGTGCGTCCCGCTGCAACGGCGTACGAGGGTGATGCGTTGCTCCCGCACGAACGCTTGGTGCTCCAACATGTGATGGCACGATTCACCACTGATCGAGCAATCCCGGCACGGTTCCTGGCCGTTGACATCAAGGGTTCTTGGTGGCGTCGTTTCCGATCCTTGGTCGCCAACGAGGCACAGAGCGCTGGCCTCGTCACTCGACGCTGGCCCATCCAACTGCTCGCGATTCCTG
>CALAHA010000418.1 GCA_937891565.1 uncultured Ilumatobacter sp.
ATTCGGCGCCTCGACGAATTGAGTGGGTGGGTCAGGTGTTTTTGGGTGGTCGGTTTTCTGCTTAATCCTGTTGGCAGAGCATTCCCCGTCGATGTGACGGGCGGCGGTCAAGGACGCGCTCTATAGCGCGCCCGCGAGGGCTTGTCCTTGAGGGCTGGCTGGCACGGCGGCATACTGGGTGCCAGGATCAACCCAACTCCAGGTAGCTGCATGCGTGACAATGATCTCTTTCAACTCGCCCTCGGCGTCACGTCGCCATGGTTCGTCGCATCATCAAACTTCGACACCGACAATCGCCGCCTCGATATCCGGATCGACTTCAAAGCCGGCAGCCGCTTTGAGTGCCCGGAGTGCAAAGCGCCGGCGTGTCCGGTGCATGACACGGTCGCAAAGACCTGGCGGCATCTCGATTTCTTCCAGCATCAGGCGTTCCTGACCGCACGCACGCCGCGCATCAACTGTACCAAGTGTGGCGTGCGCCTCGTCACCGTGCCGTGGGCGAGGCCTGGCTCCGGCTTCACGCTGCTGTTCGAGGGCTTTGCCATGGCGCTCGCCATGCACTTGCCAGTCGCGGTTGCAGCCAAACGCTTTCTCAAGATCACGGACCAACGTCTGTGGCGCATCGTCTTCCACTATGTCGAGGCCGCCGTTGCGCGCATGGATCTCGCAGATGTCAGCCGGGTTGCGATCGATGAGACGGCTGCAAAGCGCGGCCAGGACTACATTACCCTGGTGGTCGACATCGATGGACGGCGTGTCGTGTTCGTTGCCGACGGGCGTAGTGCCGATACCGTGCGTCAGTTCGCCGATCACCTCGAAGACCACGGCGGTGATGCCAGCCGCATCAAGCAGGCCTCGACCGATATGAGTGCTGCCTTCATCAAAGGCGTCACTGAAAACCTGACAGAGGCTGAGATCACCTTCGACCGTTTCCACGTCATGAAACTCATTGGTGATGCCATCGACGACGTGCGCCGTGACGAAGTGAAGGCACGACCAGAGTTGCGCGGCACACGATATGTCTGGACCAAGAACGCAATCAATCTGACCGCCCGGCAAAGCACTGTGCTCGATACGCTGAGCTCGACCAACCTCAAAACGGCACGCGCGTGGCGCATGCGGCTTGCCTTCCAGGAGATCTATGCGCAGCCAACGCGGGAATGGGCCGAGATATTCTTCGACAAGTGGATCAGCTGGGCTAAGCGCTCGCGACTCGAGCCGATGAAGGCGGTCGCCCGCACCATGGAAAAACACCGCGACGGCATCCTCGCGTGGTTCGACAGCGGCATCAGCAACGGCCTCATCGAGGGAATCAACAGTCTCGTTCAGGCCGCCAAAGCCAAGGCACGCGGCTACCGAAACAGCAAGACCTTGAAGGCCGTCACCTACCTCATAGCTGGCAGGCTCGACCTCAGGCTACCCACTTGAAACGTCGGGGAGCCTTGTAGAAGCCGAAGACTTGCTCCGGTTCCAAGGGCAGGTTGGTGACGAGAAAGCCAACGCGAGGGAAGAGTTCGCCGGGATGCCATTCCACCTTGGCGAGGACACGGCGGGGCCTGTCCCAGGAGCCTGCCTTATAATCAAACTCACCATAGAGCCGCCGCACATGGTTTGGTGGCCGCCCAACCGGACGCTTGAGCAAGTTTGCAATCCTCTGCTGTAGCACGGCGTTCGTCGGCAGCCTGATCGCGTAGAAGTAGTCCTCTGCCTCCAGCGTGGCGTAGAGCGCCGGAAGTGCAAAGGCAGCATCGGCTCGGAACAGACGCAGAATGTCTCGTTTAGCGTAGCGCGCCATCACAGGCTTCAAGACATCTTCCCAGCCATCAGCGCTGTGCACGTTGCCGGGGCGCAACTTGCAGCGCTCAAGCTGACCATGTTGATTGAACAGGAAAAGTGGGTGATAACACGAGCAGCCGAAATGGCCGTTCCAGGCTGTGCCTTCCTGCTCGCCATGCGTCGGGCTGACTGAGCTGTCCATGTCGAGTGTGATCCACTTCGGCGGTACCGCTTCGTGAAGTCGATCGATCCAGTGCCCCGGCATGTCAGGTAGAGCGGCGAGGTTATCCGGCGTTGTGAGTACCTCGGTTTCGAAGCGCCCCATCTGGCTCGCCGAGGCAGCCTTTTGGTCAACGGCGCGCCCTCCAACGATTTGGCGCATCACGGGGTCGAGCGCCAAACGCTTGGCGTCATTGACGTCCTCGTAGCCAGCAAGCCGCCCGAATACAGACTGACGCAGGAGGCCGATTAGACTGTGAAGGCGATTATGACCGGTCCGAGTGTCGCTCAGGTGCTTGCCTGAGAGAGCATGAAGGCCGAGTACGTCGTCCAGTTCCCGGAACAACAGCAGACCGCCGTCTGAACTGATCTTCGAGCCATGAAATTCCAGGCGGACACGGCGGTCGAAACCAAGCCGATCGACACTCAATTCGCTTGCACCCGTTGGGTGAGCCATGGCCACTCGCCTCCGATGCCCTCAATGCATTGGAATATATGTGATTTGCAGCATCGACGGTGAGGTAATTAACGATCTACTTGGGGAATGCGGGTTTAATGAGAGCAATATGTGGCCCCACTGACACGGTTGGAGCAGAGTTCACCAGCATACGGTCAATTATTCTTGGCAGCCCCTGGAGTGTT
>CALAHA010000419.1 GCA_937891565.1 uncultured Ilumatobacter sp.
GGTTCAGGCCGTCGAGGACCAGCCACCCGAAGACGAACCGTTGCGCGTTGGAGACAAGGAAAAAGGTGAGGTTGTTGAGCCACAGCAGGCGGAAGGGCCGAACAGTGATGGCATTCGCAGGCTGCTGGCTCTCCGTTTGTACAGCGGTCACCCAGTGACTCTGTCAGATCCGCGGGACCTGATCGTTAGTTGGGGCGGGCGACGAAGACCGGAATGGTGCGGTCAGTTTTCTCTGCGTACTGGGCGTAGGTCGGGAAGACCTCGACTGCTCGGTCCCACCACGCCTGGCGCTCGTCGCCTTCGACAATGGAGGTGGTGTAGTCGGCGGGTGCTGGCCCATCTTGGATCTCGCAGAGCGGTTCGGCCACGAGATTGTGGAACCACGACGGGTTCTGCGGGGCGCCGCCGATCGACGCGACGAGTGCGTACTCGCCTTTGTGCTCGACGCGCATCAGTGCGAACTTGCGAACGTTGCCGCTGCTTGCACCTTTGGTGGTGACGACGATGATGGGGATTCCGGTCTCGCGCAGCGTGTTTGCTTCGCGGCCGTTTGTTGCTTCGTAGGTGTCGACCTGTTCGCGGACCCAGTCCATGGTGCTCGGAACGTATTCTCCAGTCAAAGGCATGACGCTGAGAGTAGACGAGCGCGTCAGGTCCGCATGAGGTGGAAGACGTTGGCGGATCGGTCGAGATGGGTAGCGTCTCGCAACGTGAAGTTCCAGCGTCTGCTCGCCATGTCCGCATCGATCGTGTTCTTGGTCGCAGGCTGTGGTGGAAGCGAGTCCGGATCGGAGGCTGCTCCGAGCCCGACCGCTTCGATTGTGTCCACCACGGTTCCCGAGCGCGCAGCGGGAGATGCTGGCGACATCGACCAGACCTGTGCCGAGCTGCAGGTCGTCCAAGACCTGTCGGATCAGACCACGGCGTCGACGAACGAGATCTTGCAGCGAGTCGCCGCAGACCCGGAAGGCATGTCCGAGGCTGACACCATTGCCGCATTTGCCTCGCTCGCCGGCGAGATCGAGGCACTACTCCCGGAAACGTTGGCGGCCTACGATCGCGCTGCGGCCGTTGCCCCATCGGGCATTGATGACGAGATCCGCGCCGTTGCTGACGGTACGGCACGGCTGACGCCGGCGCTCGTCGCGGCATTCACCAAAATTCAGACTGCCGACGACCTCGCAAACATCCAGGGGATCTTCGCCGAACCGGAGTTGCAGGACGCAGCAACCGACGCGGGAATCGCATCGCTGCGGCTCGACAACTTCACCAATCGCAGCTGCGGGTTTCAGTTTTCCAACAGCTGAAAAGGTGTGGTGAGCGACCGGTACCGTTCGCTGCATGACGCTGACCGAGTCTTCGCCTGCCGACATCATCCGGGATCATGCCAACGATGCGTGGGTTGGGATTGTCCCGCTGCTGCACGAGTACATCGCGATCCCGAACGTGTCGCCGGACTTTGACCCTGAATGGCGTGAAAATGGCTTTATGGCCCAGGCCGTCGAGCTGATTGCCGGGTGGTGCCGAGACCGGCCGATTCCGGGGATGACGGTCGAAGTGATGGAGCTGCCTGAGCGAACGCCGATGATTGTGATCGATGTTCCAGCGTTCAACGGTGGCTCGAACGACGACCCGGTGCTCCTATATGGCCATCTCGACAAACAACCGGAAATGGAAGGCTGGCGCGAAGATCTCGGACCATGGACGCCTGTCCTCGAAGGTGACCGGCTGTACGGGCGTGGCGGCGCCGACGACGGCTACGCAGCGTTTGCCAGCATGACCGCTATCGAGGCCACGCAGGCGGCCGGAGGAGCCCACAATCGCTGTGTTGTGCTGATCGAAGCAAGCGAGGAGTCGGGCTCACCGGATCTTCCTGCGTATATCGAAGCGCTCACCGACACGATCGGCACGCCCAGCCTTGTGGTGTGTCTCGACTCGGGGTGCGTCGACTACGAACGGATGTGGGTCACCACGTCTCTGCGCGGCATGGTGTTGGGCACCCTGGCCGTTGACATCGTGACCGACGGCCTACACTCGGGCGATGCGTCGGGCATGATTCCGTCGTCGTTCCGCATTCTTCGCTTACTACTCGACCGTGTCGAGGATTCGGCGACCGGAGCGATGTTGTTGCCCGAACTCATCGCCGAAATTCCACCGGGCCGTATTGCGGAAGCAAACGACACTGCACCGCTGGTTGGCGCCTATGCCGACAACTACCCGTTAGTTGAGGGGGCCCGAGCAGCCGTTGCCGATCCAGCCGGACAGCTGCTTGCTCGAACCTGGTACGGAACACTGAGCGTCGTCGGTGCTGACGGCCTGCCGCCCACCAATCGGGCCGGCAACGTACTTCGTCCGTCGACGTCGCTCAAGCTTTCGTTCCGACTTCCTCCGACTGCTGATCCAAAGGCAGCAGCAGCAGCGATCACCGCAGCGTTGGAAGCCGATCCGCCGTACGGTGCTCGTGTTTCGTTTTCGAATGTCGACGGGGCTCCCGGCTGGGACGCACCTGCAACTGCGCCCTGGCTGGCAGATGCGCTTGATGCTGCGTCGATCGCAG
>CALAHA010000420.1 GCA_937891565.1 uncultured Ilumatobacter sp.
GCGCCAGCAGCGAGCATTCAGGGCCGGTCAGTCGCTCTTCGAGTAGGAAGGAGCCAGCAGACGCAGCTTCGACGATCGCGGTGCGGGTCTCGTCATCAGTGCAGGGCAGAGCGACACCCTTGCCTGCGGCGAGGCCGTCGAGTTTGACGACAACTGGCCGGCCGAATTCGGCCCACCAGGTGAGCGCCGCATCGGCGTTGGTGAATCGAGCGAACGCTGGGCCCGGAATACCGAGCGATGTGGCGAGATCGCGGGCGTAGCCCTTCGATGCTTCGAGCTGTGCCAGTGCCGCTGTCGGTCCGAAGCACGCAATGCCCCGTTCGGCTGCGGTGTCGCTCGTACCAGCGACAAGAGCGGCCTCGGGGCCGGGAATCACCAGGTCGGTGTCGAATGTGCTCGCGCTCCCGATATCCGACGCTATTCGGACGTCGTGGCCATGCTGACGGCACGCCCATGCAATTGCCTGCTCGCGGCCGCCGCCGCCGATGATCAAGACGCGCATCAGGCGATCACGCCTTCGAAGTCGAGCTTGGCCTGAGCCCCGCCGACAGCAATCGGGTACTCGCCGGTGAAGCATGCGTTGCAGTAGCCGTCGTCGTCGCCTGCGTCGCGGCCAGCTACGGCGTTCATCATCCCGTCGAGCGATAGAAACGCGAGGCTGTCGGCGCCGATATGCGCTTGCATCTCAGCAACGTCGAAGCGAGCAGCGATCAGATCGTTGTCGTGGCCCATATCAACGCCGAAGTGGCAGGCATGGGTGATTGGCGGGCAGGTGATCCGGACGTGGACTTCAGAAGCTCCTGCATCGCGCACGAGCTTGACGAGCGGTCCGGCGGTCGTGCCGCGCACCAGTGAGTCGTCGATCATGATGACGCGTTTACCCTTGAGATTTTCGCTCAGCGCGTTGAACTTGAGCGCAACACCGCGCTCACGGATGTCTTGGGTCGGCTCGATGAAGGTACGGCCGATGTAGCGGTTCTTGATCAGTCCGTCGTTGAACGGCAGGCCGCTCTGCCGGGCGAAACCAATAGCAGCAGGAATCGAGGAATCCGGAACCGGAATGACGACGTCGGCATCGACCATCGACTCTTTCGCGAGTTCAATGCCGAGACGCTGGCGCGTGTGGTGCACGCTGCGTCCGTCCCATACCGAATCGGGACGGCTGAAGTAGACGAACTCGAAGGTGCACCGGGCGGCCTTGGACTGCGGCGCCAACACCTGGGTGCGCTCGATCTCGCTGCCGCGCAACGTCACCATTTCACCGGGCTTGACCTCGTCGACGTCGACGCAACCGAGGGTCGACAGGGCGCAAGTTTCGCTGGCCACGGCGTAGCCGCCGTGCGGGAGACGACCGACCGATAGCGGGCGGAAGCCCCATGGGTCGCGAACGGCGATGACCTGGTCAGCAGCCAAGATGACGAGTGAAAAGGCGCCCTTCCATGCGGGGAGTGTTCGCTCGATCCGCTCTTGCCAGGTCTGGCCGCCCGCAGCGGCGAGCATCAGGGTGAACACCTCAGTGTCACTGGTTGCCGTGAGACCGAACCCCTTGTGCAGCAGTTCGTCGCGGAGCGCTGCAGCATTGACGAGGTTGCCGTTGTGCGCGACCGAAAGTGGGCCGTGCATTGTCTCGACGAGAAATGGCTGGATGTTCCGACCAGAGTTGGAGCCGGTGGTGGAGTACCGAGTGTGGCCAATGGCGTGGTAGCCGGTCAACGGCGCCAGCGTGTCGGGTGTGAAGACATTGGCGACGAGGCCGGCGTCTTTATGCAGCCGCGTGCGTTTGCCGTCGCTCACTGCGATGCCGGCGGCCTCTTGCCCGCGGTGCTGCAGCGCGAAGAGCCCGAAGAATGCCAGTTGAGCAACACCTTCGCCATGGGGGGTCGACAGCCCAAGCACGCCACACTCATCTTTGGGCTTGTCGTCAACGAGCGCAACGCGCTGAGGGTGAGGTTGGGGTGTACCAATCGTGACAGGGACGTCGTGCAGGCTCATGGAATCTCCAGGGTTGCAACCGCATCTTTGATGCGTTGATCGGCGGGGTAGGTGCCCCGCTCGAAGGTGAGGCCGGTCAGGCGCTCGTAGGTTTCGATGTAGCGGGCAGAGGTTTGCTCCCACACTTCTGCGCGAAGCTCAGGTACGTCGCCTTCGCCGGTGTATCCGACGTCGGCCAACGCACGTCGCACGACCTCTTTGTCGAGGCTCTGTGGTTCGTTGCCGGCAGTGACGAGGGCGTCGTACGTATCGGCAATCCAATAGCGCGATGAGTCGGGCGTGTGGACTTCATCGATCAGCATGAGTTCACCGTTGCTGTCAAGGCCGAACTCGTACTTGGTGTCGGCCAGGATCAAGCCAGCGGCAGCGGCTCGCTCGCAGCCGCGATCAAACATTGCCAATGCCACATCTTGGACCTGAGCCCACAGTTGGCTTTCGACATGGCCTTTGTTGACGACCGCAGCGCAGGATAACGGAACGTCGTGGCTGCCCATCTCGCCCTTTGTTGTCGGGGTCACGATGGGCTCTGGAAGCTTGGTGTTCTTCAGTAGGCCATCGGGGAAATCGTGGCCGTAAATAGTGCGAGCGCCGGCCGCGTACTGAGTCCACAGTGCCGTGTCGGTGACACCTGTGATGTGGCCACGTACGACTACTTCAACGGTGAGTGGCGTGGCGGCGCGCGCTATCAGGACGTTCGGGTCCGGGAGCGAAACCACATGGTTGGCAACGATGTCGGCAGTCTGTTCGAACCACCACCCTGCCAGTTGATTGAGGACCTGGCCCTTGAAGGGCACCACAGCAATGATCCGGTCAAAGGCCGACAGGCGGTCGGTGGTGACGAACAGTCGGCGGTCGTTACCGAAAGCGTACGAGACGCGCACTTTCCCGTCGCGCCGATCATCGAGGGGAAGGTCGATGGTGTCGAGCGGCGTTAGCGTCATGGCGGCGTCAGAGTCCTTTGGCGTGTCGTACGCCGTTCTCGAACAGTCGCAAACCGAGATGATTTGGCCCGCCACCGCCACGGGTGTGGTGCGGATGCTGGCGAGCCACGATGTGATTCTCCGGGTGCGGCATCAGCCCGAGTACGACACCTGATGGATCGCACACACCGGCGATGTCTCCAACCGAGCCGTTGGGATTGGTGCTGCGATACCGCAGGGCCACCTGGCCGGCAGCAGTGAGCAACTCGGGGTCAGGGTGGACGTATCGCCCTTCGCCGTGGGCGATTGGACAATGAATTGGGTCTTCGATGCCCTTCGTCCACACACAGGAACTCTTCTCGACGGTGTCGAGCACGACCCAGC
>CALAHA010000421.1 GCA_937891565.1 uncultured Ilumatobacter sp.
AAGTGGGTGGATCCCACAGACAAACAAGGCCTCGGCTCGGTAAACGTTGCCGACCCCCGCGACAACTGATTGATCCATGAGCAGGTCGCCAATACCGCGCTTCGACTTGTGGATTTTGTCGAACATCTTCTGCTTGTTCTGACGAAGTTTGATCGGGTCTGGGCCAAGACGGCTGAGAATCTCCTTGCGCACTGACGGGTCGTCGATCGAGCAGGCCGTCGGTCCGGCGAGATCGATCGTGGCAGTCTCAGCGACGAGGCGCATACGGACCGCTCCTCGAGGTTCCGGTCGGTCGTCGCCCGTGTGAATCCTGTATTTGCCGAACAGGCCGAGGTGCACGTGGCCAATGTCGCCAGTGTCCCAATGGTAAAAGAGATGCTTGCCGTGTGGCTCGATCTTCTCGAGCACCGCACCGTTGACTCGTTCAGCGTCGGCCGAGAATCGACCCTGGGGGCTGGTCACCTCGATCGGGCGGCCACTGAGGAGCGCGCCGTGATCTTTGGCGATCTTGTGGATGGTATGTCCTTCTGGCATCGCAGAGCACCGTAGAGCCGCGACGCTGTACCTGACCATGTTTGCGCGACGGAATTGGGACGAATTGCATCCAAAATCGTCACGCAAACTGCAAAGCAAGATGAAGCAGGGCTTGTCGGGCGGTCATTGCTACTCTGCTGGCGTGCTCGACATCGATCCAGACAAGCTGTCGACCTGTGTCTCGTGTGGCTTGTGCCTGCCGCACTGCCCGACATTCAGGGTGACGGGAGAGGAGGCGTACTCGCCTCGTGGTCGCATCGATGCCATGCGGGCAGTCGAGTCCGGTGAGCTCCCGATCGACGAGACATTCGTCGATTTCATGGAGACCTGCGTGCAGTGTCGCGGCTGCGAACCTGCATGCCCCAGTGGGGTGCAATTCGGCTCGCTGATGGAAGACACCCGGTCGGCATTGGCTGCTGCGGGGCGAATCACGCCGCGCTGGCAACGCCTCGGTTTCTGGTTTCTCGACAAGCATCGGCTTCTCTTGGCGGGGTCATCGGTGCTCGCGATTGCTCAGCGGATGCACCTGGTGCCAAAGCGCTTGGGTCTGAGCGGCCTGGCAATCCGACGTCCGGCGGCAATCACGTCGACAGGCGATGACGTCTGGTTGTTCACCGGTTGTGTGATGGATGCCTGGCAGCGATCGACCCATGTGAACACCGCCAAACTGATCGAAGCAACGGGTGCGACATATGCGGTCCCCGGGGCCGGGGGAGGATGCTGCGGTGCGCTGCACGTTCATGCCGGACTGACCAATGAGTCCAAGCGACTCGCTACCGCCACAATGGCGTCGATGCCCGGTGAGGCCCCAATTGTTGTCAACTCGGCAGGTTGCGGCGCAGCGATGAAGGACTACGGCCACATGCTCGGTACGCCAGAGGCCCAGTCGTTTAGCGCCCGGGTCCTCGACGTGAATGAGTACCTCGCCGAACGTGTCGACCGACTTCCCGTTGCTCCAGGCGAGCGGCAGCAGGTCATCGTGCAAGACCCGTGCCACCTGCGCCATGTGCAACGAGTAGTCGATCCGGTGCGAACGTTGCTGGGGCACGTCGCTGATGTCGTCGAACTCGACGACGATGGCCTCTGCTGCGGCGCCGGTGGCGCGTACTCGGCACTCCAACCTGAACTGGCTGGCCAGATCCGTGAACGAAAGGTCGCCTCGATCAGTCGAGCGACCGAGCGATCGAACGCGCGGCTGGTTGCAAGCGCCAACCCAGGCTGCTCAATGCATCTCACCGCTGTTCTCAGCGAAACAGGTCTCACGGTGATGCATCCTGTGGACATCGTGGCAACAGCGCTCCGAACTGATGGTTGAGAACTGATGGCCGACTACGACGCACTTGCCAGCCGCCTGGAGACGGTCGCTGCTGACCTCGACGAGATTGCGTTCGATCAACTCCGCGAGGCCGTTGCTGACGGCGAGGGCGAACGACCTGCCGACGACAAAAAATTGATGCAGGCCCGCCGATCTATCGAGAAGGCGGTTGGCATCTTGCGCCAACTCGCCGGCAGCACGATCTACGACGACTAAGCGTTACAGCACGTAGCTGTTCAAGACGCCGATCAGTTTGATCAGGTCGCCGTAGCCGCGCTTGGTGAATTTGAACGAGATCCGATCGAGGCTGAGCCTGTCGCTGTCGCGTATCTCGATCTGGTGGGGTGTGGCCCGCGCGATTTCACCGGACTCAACGAGATGACTGAACTCGTCATTCAGCTCAGCGAGCTGGGCATCGTTTGGTGCCTGGCGCATCCGCATGATGAGGTCGTCGCCGAAGAACCGGATTGAGTCGTAGTTGGCATAAAACTCGGTGACGATTCGGCAGGCCTCATGGTACGAATCGGTGATCGTGTAGAGCGACCGGTCGCCCGGCGACACGAGCCCACGGTGAACGAGTTGGGCCATGAGTCCGTCGACCGATTCCCAATAGGGATCACCAGGTTCGTCGAGCAACACGATCGGCACCGGAACGCCCTTGCCGGTCTGGGTGAGTGTGAGCAGTTCGAACGTCTCGTCAAGCGTGCCAACGCCACCGGGCAGACACACGAAGGCTTGGGACTCCTTGATCAACATCAGCTTGCGCGTGAAGAAGTATTTCATCGACACGTGCTTGTCGTCGGCGGCGATGACCGAGTTCGCACCGCTCTCAAACGGCAGTCGGATCGACACGCCGATCGAATTCTCGACACCGGCACCTTCCATACCGGCTTGCATGATCCCGGGGCCAGCACCCGTGACGGTCATCCACCCCTTGTCGGCGAGCGCAGATGCCAGATCCCGGGCTTGCCCATACAGCGGGTCGTCGGGCTTCGTGCGGGCCGACCCGAAGATCGAAACCTTCATTTTGTCCCGATACGGCCGGAACATTGCATACGCATCGCGCATTTCTGCCAGAGCTGCGGTGGCGATTTTGAGGTCGAGGGTGTCAGGCTCATCGGTGATGAGCCCCAACGCCTCAGAAACCAACTGTGTCGCAAGTCGAACAGATCCGGAAACTCCCAGTTCTGCGACGATTGAAGCAGCGCGAGCGGCCTCGGATTCCGATACACCTGATGTCATGCAAAGCGGACTCTACGGCTCCAAAAAGCTCGGTGCTGTACTCGGCTTGCTCGCGACAGCGGCAGGCCTTGCTGCAGCCGAACTCATTGTCGGAGTTGTGCGCGGCTCGTCGTCGCCCGTTGTGCCGATCGGCCAGGAGTTCATTGACTGGACGCCGAAGTGGTTGAAGGAGTGGGCAATCGAACAGTTCGGGACGAACGACAAGGTGGTGCTGGTCGCAACGGCACTGGTCGTCGTACTCGGCCTCGGTGCGGTGATCGGCATTCTGATGTTCCGCGGCGAACGAGCCAGCGCGTTCGCGCTGACCAGTGCCGTTGGCGTTGTCGGAGCGTGGGCGGTCCTGATTCGCCCTGACCCGACCCTCGGCAAGATGCTGCCCACGATTGTTGGTACCGCTGTGTCTCTTGCTGTGCTCTGGCGGCTTGGGCCGAAAGTCGAAGTGTCCGAAGAAGATGGCTGCAAGGTGGTCATGGGCATCGATCGCCGCCAGTTCATTGGAGGCGCAGTCACCGTTGGATCGGCCGCAGCCATCACCGGCGGTGTCGGCAGAGCGCTGCAACGCCGCTTCGCAGTGGCCCAAGACCAACTCGCGGTGACCGAGACGCTGCAGAACAGCGGCGACCTCTCGGCGGTGTCGAACCTGGCGCCGAGCGAGTTCGAACTCGGCGTCGACGGCATCGAGTCATTTGTCGTACCGAACAACAACTTCTACCGCATCGACACAGCGCTCGTCGTGCCTCAGGTGAAGGTCGACAGCTGGAAGCTCCGAATTGATGGCATGGTGGACAATCCGATCGAGCTGACCTTTGATGACCTGTTGGCTCGCGAGCAGATCGAGCGTTACATCACGCTCTCGTGCGTGTCGAACCCGGTCGGTGGCGATCTTGTCGGCAACGCCCTCTGGCGCGGGGTGAGGCTCAAAGACATTCTCGAAGAGGCAGGGGTGCAAGACGGCGCTGAGCAGGTTGTCAGTCGTTCGGTTGATGGGTGGACGTGTGGCAGCCCACTCGAAACAATCATGGATGGCCGCGACGCAATGCTTGCCATAGCGATGAACGGTGAGGCCCTCCCAGCGCAACACGGCTTCCCGGTCCGCATTGTCGTGCCGGGGCTCTTTGGCTACGTGTCGGCAACCAAGTGGGTCACGGAGATCCGCCTCACTCGGTGGGACGACTTCGATGGCTATTGGATTCCGCGTGGCTGGTCAAAGGAAGGGCCCGTCAAGACAATGGCCCGCATCGATACCGGGAGTAAAGCGAAAAAGTCAGACGGCGGCGGCGCAGTCGCCATTGGCGGTGTGGCATGGGCAGTGCACCGCGGGATTTCCCAAGTGCAAGTGCGCTTCGATGAGGGCGAATGGCTCGAAACCGAAATTGCCGGAGTGCCATCGAACGACACCTGGGTCCAGTGGGTGTATCGCTCCGGCGACTTGGCGCCCGGCCGTTATGCCGTTGAGGCGCGAGCCTTTGACGGCGATGGTGTCGCGCAGCCCGAAGAACGCGCTGCGGTCGCACCGAATGGTGCGCAGGGTTACCACCGCATTGCACTCACCGTCGAGGCCTAATTGTCGGCTCCCACGGGAACGAACGACCTCAGCTGCGGAGTTCGGCAGCTTTGGCTTCGAGTGCTTCAATCAACTCGTCGAATGCCGTGATGAAGCTGGCAACGCCCTCGCGCTCAAGCTGATCGGCGACGTCGTCCATATCGACGCCGACACCCGGGAGGGCAGCCCACACGGCTTCGGCCTGGCCAACATCGGCATCAATGCGACGAGCAACGGTGCCGTGATCGGCGAAGGCTTCGAGGGTTGCATCAGGCAACGTGTTGACCGTGTCGGGTCCGATGAGTTCGTCGACGTACAACGTGTCGGGGTACTCGGGGTCCTTCGTCGAAGTCGATGCCCACAGCGGACGCTGGACGCGAGCGCCGCGTGCCGCGAGCGCTTCCCAGCGAGGACCGGCGAAGGTCTCGGTGAAGAGCTTGTAGGCGAGCTTGCCCTGGGCAACGGCTGCCTTGCCGCGCAGTGCAAGGGCTTCGTCGGAACCGTTTGCATTGAGGCGCTTGTCGACTTCGACGTCGACACGGCTGATGAAGAAGCTGGCCACGCTCGCAACCTGTGACAGGTCGGCATCGGGGTCAGCTGCAAACTGCTCGAGCCCGGAAATGTAGGCCTCCATCACTTCGCCGTAGCGAGGGATGCTGAAGATCAACGTGACGTTGATGGATCGGCCTTCGGAGATCATCTGCTCGATGGGTCCGAGGCCTTCGGCGGTGCCGGGGATTTTGACCATCAGGTTGCGGCGGTTGATCCGCTCGTGCAATTCGCGTGCAGCAGATTCCGTGCCCGGGCCATCGTGGGCGAGGCTCGGAGCAACTTCGACGCTGACGTAGCCGTCAACGCCGTTTGAGTGGTCGTACATCTTGGAAAACACGTCGCACGCGCCATGGATGTCGCGGATCACAAGTGACCAGTAGTCGTCGACAATGTCGCCAGCGTCGGCGGCAATCTCGTTAAATTGCTCGTCGTAATCAGCCGATCCCTGGATGGCCTTCTGGAAGATCGACGGGTTCGAGGTCAGCCCACGGACGCCGCTCTCGCGGACCTCGACGAGCTTGCCCGACGTGATGTAGTCCCGTTTCAAGTTGTCGAGCCAGGCGCTCTGGCCCTGCTCGCTGTACAGCTGCTCGATGCGGTTACTCATGCGTTGCTCCTGGGATGTTCGCTCGTGGTTCCGTTGACCAGATCAGAGGCGTGGACAACGACGTGATCGACGTTCATGCCGAGCTTGTCAAGGACAAGACTGCCCGGTGCGCTCGAACCGAAACGGTCAATTCCGACTGAGGTATCGGCGTACTTCGACCAGCCGAATGTGACTCCGGCTTCGACCGAGACGACGGGGACGCCTGCCGGGAAGACCGAGGCCTTGTGGTCGGCGTCCTGTTCGTCGAAACGATCCCAGCTGGGCATTGAAACAACCTGTGCACGCACACCCTGCTCGCCAAGTTTGGCGGCGGCTTCGACGCACAGCGACACTTCGCTGCCCGTGCCGACCAGCACGACGTGCGGGTCTTCAACGGAGCGCACGATGCCGGCGCCCGTGGCGACTGCGCTGCCGTCGGTGGTGACCGTGATGTTCTGTCGGCTCAGCACCAGCACGGTTGGTCCGTCGTGCTCGACTGCATCGGCCCAGGCCTGGATGGTCTCGTTCCCGTCGGCCGGACGGACGACGTGCAAACCAGGCATGGAGCGCAGCGATGCAAGCTGCTCGACCGGCTGGTGTGTCGGGCCGTCTTCGCCGACACCGACCGAGTCGTGCGTGAAGACGAAGCAGACCTTGGCGCCAGTGAGTGCAGCGAGGCGGATCGGCGGGCGCATGTAGTCAGCAAAGACGAAGAACGTTGCCGTGACCGGCAGG
>CALAHA010000422.1 GCA_937891565.1 uncultured Ilumatobacter sp.
GGTGAACAGTGGCGCGCAGGGCGTCTCACTCATGGCTCCATGCTCGGCGCGATTCTGTCGAAGTGCAAACTGTGGCAGGGAGCGACTGCTTCGAGGGTGATGTCAGAGTGCTTCGAGGATGGCGTTCTCGACGACTTCGGTCAGCGCCGGATGGATGTAGAACACCTTGCGCGCAACGTCGTCGGCACGCTGGTCAAACTCCATTGCCTGGATGATCGGCTGGATCAGCGTGGCCGCCTGCGGACCAAGAATGTGGGCACCGATAATGAGGCCGGTCTCGGTGTTGACGAGCACCTTGGCAAAGCTCGTCTCATCGACGATTGCCCAGCCATACGCGGTGCCGGCGTAGTCACGCTGACCCACCTTAAACGGGAGGCCTTGGGCAACCGCTTCCTGCTCGGTCAAGCCAACGGTGGCGACCTGCGGGTTGGAAAACACCGCTCCCGGAACTGCCTTGTAGCTCTGATGGCGAACGTCGTTGGGATGGGCGATGTTCCAGAACGCCACCGAGGCTTCAGCGTTGGCCAGGTGCTTGAGCTGGAAGCTGTTGGCAATGTCGCCGATCGCCCAGACGTTGTCGACGGTGGTCGCCATCGTGTCGTCAACGACAACGGTGCCGCGGTGATGGCATTCAAGGCCGCCGGACTTGACGTCAACAAGGTCGCTGTTCGGCTCGCGGCCGGTCGCCACGAGCAGTTCGTCGACGATGACCGTCTCGGCGCCAACCGTGAGCGCGATGCCGTCAGCCGTGCGCTCGACATGGGTTGGCACGACACCGAGGCGCAAGTTGACACGCTCGGCAAAGATTTCGGTGAAGCGTTCGGCGATGTCGTTGTCGAAACCACGCAGCAGCGTATTTGAGCGGTTGAAAAGCGTGACGTCAGAGCCGAGGCCCGAGAACACGTGGCCCATCTCGACGGCGATAAAACCACCACCGATGATGCCGAGGCGCTTCGGCAGATCGTCAAGACGCATGATCGTGTCAGACGTGTGGAAGCCCACCTGGGTAAGTCCAGAAATCTGTGGCACAACGGGGCGAGCACCAGCAGCAAGCAGGACCTTGTCGCCGCTAATCGTGCGTTGGCCGCCGTCGTTCATGTCGACACGAAAGACCTTGTCGCCGATGAACGAGGCCGTACCTTCGAAGAGCGTGACGTTCGGGCTGCCCGTCGCGCGGTACTCGCGGCCGCCTGCGGAAATCTCATCGATTCGGCCAAACACGCGATCACGAATTGCCCGGAAGTCAGCACCGTTGAACTGCGTGTCGATACCGAGCTTGGCGCCATTTCCTGCAGCCAGTGCTGCGTCAGCGGGAAGCACGAACATTTTGGACGGGATACAGCCCACATTGAGACAGGTACCCCCGTAGACGCCACGCTCCACAATGGCAATGTTCCAGTCGCTGAGGTACTCGGGAATCGAGTTACCGGAACCCGATCCGACAATCACCAGGTCGAACTGTTCGTTGTCCATGTTGTCGCTCACGACTTGAATACAACCACGAACAAGCCGCTTTGTTCCTGAACTCGGCATTGGACGAGATCGGTGCACCCTCCATGTGTCAGGGTGGGATGGTGTTCAACGAGAAACGACCGGCTTCCGGCGACGGGTTCATGCGATGCAGCGACGGTCACGTGCGTTGGGGAATCTACGGTGCAGCGGGTGTTGTGTTCGTCATCCGTGAGAATGACGGCCCTCGGGTGATGGTGCAGAAGCGGTCACAGATGGCCCACGAGGGTGGCACCTGGAGCTGTGCCGGTGGAGCACTCGATCAGGGCGAGATGCCGCTCGAGGGAGCGTTGCGTGAAGCCTCCGAAGAAGTCGGTGACATTGTTGGCACGCCACGGCTCATTGGTCAGGTCGTATTTCAACCCGCCACCGACTGGGCCTACACGACAGTCGTGGTCGAAGTCGACGAACGGTTCGGATCATCGATCAACTTCGAAACCGACGCCGTCGACTGGTGTACACCTGCCGAAGTCGAAGCACTTCCGCTACACGCTGGCTTCGCAGCAGCCTGGCCCGAACTCAAAGCCATCGTCATCGCCTGAAATTTTTGAAGAGCCAACAAGACGTGGCTGGCAGTGACAAACGGCGACGTTGTCCCTGCATTCTCAGCCCGTGATGTTGGCAGCGCCGCTGGTGATGCCGACGAGGTGGGTCTGATCGTTGAAGCTGGCCATCTGCCAGTTGCCCTCACCATCGACGTGCCATTCGCTGACCGACGTGTTCTGCGGGCTCGTCACGGGCAGCCTGCTCAGATCGTTGGAAGCTCCGGGCCACCGGCGAACTGCCGACACCATGATGACGCCACCGTGACAGATCACCCAGACGGTTTTGCCGCGATGCTCATTCACCACGCGATCGGTCGCCGCAAGTACACGCACACCAAAGTCGTGGCCTGACTCGCCACCCGGTGACAGCGGATTCGCCCAGTCGGTCCACGGCGCGATGCCGTACTTTGCCGTGTACTCGGCAATCTTCATGCCTTCAGCTTCGCCCGAGGTGCGCTCCATCAGGTCGGCATGCTGCTCAGGCACCATGCCGAGCGGCTCGGAGATGATCTCGGCAGTGTGGACCGCACGCCGCATTGTCGACACCAGCACGACATCAGGTGTCATCGACGGGTCGGCCGCAAGCCGGTCGCGCAATGCTTCGGCCTGGGCAACGCCCAGATCGGTCAAGCCGCCACATGTGTCCTGACCGCTCAACCACCCACCCGCATTCGAGGCCGACTGGCCGTGGCGGATCAGGATCATGCGGGTCACATCGGAGCTCATCGTGGTCCAGCATGACACGCCGCTCGGACGCGCGGACAGCCGCGCCTGCCGGGCAGCCGTACGCTTGATGTATGACCGACGTGCTCAAGCCCGCCGCCACGCGAACGATCAACGGCACGTGCCACCACGACTGCCCCGATTCGTGCGGCTGGATCGTCACGGTCGAAGACCGCCCGGCCGGGCCCGTTGCCGTCAAATTACGCGGCAACCCCGACCATCCATACTCGGCGGGCGAGCTGTGCCCCAAGGTCAACCGATTCCTCGACCGGGTCTACTCTCCCGACCGACTGCTGCATCCGATGCGCCGAGTCGGTCCGAAGGGCGCCGGCGAGTTCGAGCAGATCAGCTGGGACGACGCCCTCACCGAGATCGCGACCAATCTCCACCGCGTCATTCGCGAACACGGCCCCGAAGCGGTGCTCCCCTACTCCGACGCCGGCAACCAGAGCATGCTTGCTCTGATGGGGCTGAGCGGTCGATTCTTCGGCCACATGGGGGCGACCAAACTCGACCGGAACATCTGCGGCGTCACCGTCGGTGCCGGTATGGCTAAGACAGTAGGTTCGCCCCGCGGCATCGACCCGATGCAGCACCTGCACTCGAAGCTGCTGATTCTCTGGGGCACAAACACTCGCCTCACCAACCGGCACCTGTGGCCAACCATCGAGGCGGCCCGAGCCAACGGGGCGCGCCTCGTCGTCATCGACCCCATTCGGACCGTTACCGCCGACGCCATCGACGAAGCACGGGGCGACCAGTTCATCCAGCCGTTCCCCGGCACCGACATCGCCATGATTCTCGCAATGATGCACGTACTGATCCGCGACGAACTCACCAATCAGGCATGGATCGATGCCCACACGCTGGGCTTTTCCGAACTCCAGGATGAGGTTGCTGATTGGACGCCCGAACGAGCCGCTGACGCATGCGGTGTACCCGCCGACGTCATCACACAACTCGCGCACGACTACGCAACCGTGCGCCCGGCCGGAATTCGCACGCTGATCGGCCCCGAACACCACGAGAACGGTGCGATGTTCCACCGCACACTCAGCTGCCTGCCCGCCCTCACCGGCGCCTGGGCCGAGCGCGGTGGCGGCGTCTCGAAGAGCACCGGCGATTGGACCGAATGCCAGATGGACGTCGACGCCATTCTCCGACCCGACCTCGAGATCGGCGACTCACGGACACTCAACATGAGCCGGCTCGGTCAGATTCTCACGCACCCTCATGCCGGAGAAAACGACGGCCCGGCCGTGCATGCGTTCATCAACTGGAACTGCAACCCAGTCGTCACCACACCGAACGCAGAGTTGATTAAGCAGGGCCTCCTGCGTGATGACATTTTCACCGTCGTGCACGAACAGTTCCTCACCGACACCGCCAAATACGCAGACATCGTGCTCCCAGCGACCACCCAAATCGAAGCCGACGACATTGTGTTCTCCTGGGGTTCGTTGCACACCAACTACAACAATGCGGCGATTCCTCCGCTCGGCGAGAGCGTCAGTAACCCCGAGCTGTTCCGCCGTCTCGCTGGTGCGATGGGCTACACCGAGCCGGCACTGTTCGACGACGACGAGACCCTCATGCGTGAGGGTGCTCCCGACCTCGACCTCGACGGGCTGCGCAACACCATGTGGCAAGAAGCGCCATACCCAGCCGACGGTCGACCCTTCGGCGACGGCGACTTCGACACTCCATCAGGTCGCCTCCATCTCGCCTCCGACGAACTCGAAGCAATGGGTCAACCACGTGTGCCCACCTACATTGCACCGAATGAGGGGCCCGGCGGCGACCCCGCACTCGTCGCGCTGTACCCACTCCAATTGCTCACCCCGAAGCACCATGCTCGGTTTCTCAACTCGGGGTACTCGCATCTCCCGAAGCACGGTCCAGCCGAAGGTGGCCCGTTTGTCGAACTCGACGCCATCGACGCGGCCGCTCGGCAACTCGTCGACGGTGCGACCGCACGCGTGTGGAACGGACGGGCAACGGTTCAGCTCCCCGTGAAGATCTCTACGCGACTCCGGCCCGGCGTTGTCGCCATCCCTTGGGGTTGGTGGATGCAAGATCACCCCGACGGCAAGGCCGCCAACGCCCTGACCAACGACACTCTGACCGAATGGGGCGGCGGCGTCGCCTTTTCTGACACCCTCGTCGAAGTCGCCGCGCTCACCTGACGCCCACCACCGCGACCACATCGGCGGGTGGTTTATCGTCGACAAGGTTGGGTCACCGGATTTTTGATCGTCAGCATCCAATGCAGTGCGAGAGGATACGACCAGACGCAAGGGCCCGTCAGGCACCGCGAGTAACCTGACGAAATGGCCGGCGAACTGATCTACGCGTTTCGTGTGCTGCGTCTTCCACTGCTCGACGCCGGTGGTTCGCCAATCGGACGGATCCAAGACCTCGTAGCAATCCCGGGCCGACCCGGCACGAACGGCGAGCCCGACACCCCACCGCGCATCGTCGGCTTCGTCGCATCAAGCCAGCGCAGACGTATCTTCGTCAACGCGAACCGCATCGCTGAGCTGAACAGCGACGGTGCTCGCTTGCAAAGCTGGGACATCGATCTCAACCCGTTCAAGCCCAGGCCGGGCGAAGTGCTGATCAACGCCGAGCTGATCGATCGCAAGGTCGGAACCGAGACCGTCAGCGACATTGCAATGCGCCGCAAATCCGACGGTCGATCCAGCTGGTGGGAAATCGACAAGGTCCGCCTGACCGCTAAGAACGCGCTGCGACGACGATCGACGTATCGACTCGTCGACTTCGAAGAGGTGCCGGCGCTCTTTGATCAGCCCACCGAAATGCAGGCCGAGGCCGCTCGCCTGCGCGACTTCCATCCGGCCGAAGTTGCTGCGTTCGTGCGCT